>JBKPEN010000029.1:0-1604 GCA_046728425.1 Thermoproteota archaeon | reverse complement strand
GCGCAGATATAAACAGTATATGCACGAATGGTACAAGCAGCAGACTTCCAGAATAATTGCAGACCGACTTCCGATGCTTGCAAATAGGTTTAATGTCAAGTACAACAAAGTATCGATAAAGAATCAAAAGTCGAGGTGGGCCAGTTGCTCAAAAAAGGGCAACCTGCATTTCAATCTTCTACTAGCAGCAGCCCCACCCGATGTCATTGATTATGTTATGATCCACGAGCTTATGCACTTAATAGAGTTTGATCACTCACACCAATTCTGGCAGCTAGTAAAGGAAGCCGACCCTGGTTACAAGAAACATAGAGAGTGGCTCGCCAATTACTCATTAGTAATAAAAGTCGCCTAAAAGGTAGTGCAGGTTAGGCACGCTCTGTCTTTTTTTCCGTACTGCTCTGCTCTAGGTCGATGTCTGTTTCTACTGTAAGCGTATCGGTTTCTTCTTTGCGCTGCGTCTGCAGCTCGCCCCTTCTGTAACGTGGAGCTTCTATTGCCATGGCTCGAAGCTCCTCAACTGTAGGCTCAGTCTCTCTTTCAAATTTGGATCTGACAAGGCCGCTGGGTGCATCTATCCATAGCTCGCTTCCGTCGTAATCGCGGATATATGTCTTGGGAATATAATAGATGTGAACATTTGACACACCCTCTCTTACCACAATGAACTCATTGCCGATCCTTTCAACGTATCCTATCTCTACCTTATCAGTTGTCCTAGCATGCTTGTGGATTAGCTGATCCCATGGGATGTCGTATGTTGTTCCAGAGTAGTCCACTGAAATCTCAGTTGGGGGTTCTTTGGCCATCAAAGGCACGCCGTGAACAAATTGTGGATTGGTAGATTCTACTTGGCGCATCCGCTCTTGGTATTCTGGAGTTTGTAACTCTGAAGGCGGTGGTGGACTATCGCGCTCAAAGCGATCTTTGATCTCATCCTTTATCAGGGAAGTGTACAAGGTGTCGCCGTCAAAGCCTTGAATGTAGTACTTGGGGATGTAGTAGTGCTTCTTACTCACCACTCCCTCCTTGAGCTCAATATAGTCGCTTGCAACGCTTTCTACTTCGCCTAGATCTCTCTTATCACCTGATTTCACCTTCTTGCCAATGATCTTATCCCATGAAAGCTGAACCATGTTAGAAGAAGAAGGCTTGTATAGTGGAATGTTTGTGACAAAGTCTGGGTGCTGTCTCGTAATGGTTGTTTTGCGCTCTCTATATTCTTGCGTCTCCCATTCAGATGGCTCAGGGGCGGTTTCTCTCTCAAACTTTGATTTTACTTCGTCTTTTGTAAGTGAAACCCATAGATTATCGCCATCATATCCGCTCAAATGATATTTTGGGATAAAGTAATAGGTCTTTGACACCATACCCTCTTTTGTTTGAATGTAATCGAGGGTTATGCTTTCAACCTTGCCAAGGTCCTTGTCGTCACTTGATTTCACCTTCTTGCCAATGGCCTTGTCCCATGAAATGATATCGCTCATACATAAATTCCTGGGACATACAATTTTTATCTATTTCATATTAATCTTATATAAGCCGCCGTCTATATCTTCCAACTGCAATAGTGGCTATAATCCCAATAGCAAGCAGTACTGTTA
>JBKPEN010000251.1:0-6942 GCA_046728425.1 Thermoproteota archaeon | reverse complement strand
GAGAGAGAAGAATATAATGCAAATTTCAAAGATTTAATTAGTTTAATATCATTGATGTAAAATTTCTGATTATATTATTATAATAATTGGTTTTATGATGACGAGTTGACAGTAATGCTGTCACCATCACTCAATGTCCTCCTATAGGGTTCACTGTCTGTATTATACAAGTTTCCTTCATCATCTTCTTCTCCTCCATCCGTTTCTCCTTCTACCACTTCTATTGTTCCTGAATCCACAATCTCTACAAGGTTACTGGGTGCCGATCCTTCTTCTGCTATTAAGTAATTATCAAATTGTTGCCCACGTATTATTATACTAGAATCTCCTGATAAGATGTATTCACCTGATTCTATATCAGAAAACCTGTTATTCTCCAAAATATTATCGTGACTTCTTGTTGCTCCAATTCCCTCACCAGAGCTAATTATAGTATTATGATAAACCAAATTGTTCTCTGTAAAGCCTCCATCATCTGGTGTTGCAGGATTTTGCAAACGTATTCCTTGCGAGGATACAGCTTCAATTGTATTGTCATAAATCTGGTTATTTGGAGATTCTGATACCATTATTCCAATAGTTGCATTATAAATTTGATTATTCCTTGCAATTGAATCATGTGTGTTTCTTGAGAAGAATATCCCATAGTCTTTATTGTGTTCTACCCTGTTTCCCTCAAAGAGAATATTGTAACATCTATCAGAACAGATTGCGCCTATTGGATTGTGATGTAGGTAGTTATTTGTAATACTCATATCATGAGTTCCACTATGAGGATCCAAAGCGTATTTGATATTGTTGTAATATTCATTCCCATCAACTACAATATTGTATGCGCCACGAGAATAAAATGCAAACCACATATCATGAAACTTACTACCCCTTATTTGCATATCATGTGAAGACCCCTCTCCAGAATAGGAAGCATCAGATCCCCAAAGGTCAAATCCTCTTCTTCCTTGCTCCTGATAGCCCAAATATGCAAATTCTGAATTTATTATTTGAGAACCTTCGCTAGCATCAAACCGGATGTATGCACGTCTGATAGAACCATCGCTATTTTGTTGAATTACATCGTTATCAGATGCATCCCAAGATGTTATCTTTACACCATTTATCAGTATTTTCCCAAAAACTATTATCCCGTTTTCATCAGCAATCTTTAGGTATTGTAGATCGCTATTATCATTTGAAGTCATTTCAAAGGTTACATCATCAGCCACTTCCAGGTTTGCATTTAGAATGTATTCACCATCTCCAATATTCTCAACTATGTCAGGATCATTCATGGTCTGAACAACATCTAGAAAGGAAGCGTTGCAGTTAATGGTGATAGTGTTTTCTGTTTGACCGTAGTCTATACAGGGTCCTCCTTCTCCTGCCTCGGCAGTAAAGTGTAGATGCGGCTGCTGATAAAATATTAGGTCAATTAAAAGAAAAAGGAGAATAGCATACGTAGTGGCGACAGGGGTAGAAGTTTTGCCAAGAATGGGCATCAAACTATTCCTTTGGCATGTATATGCAAATTCAACAATATAAATAAAATTACTTCTCCTTCTGGAAGAAAGTACAGCCTATTATTGTTGAAGAGTAATAGCCATAGCTTTGCTTTGTATCGCATATATAGAAAATCTATTGATTCAATGTCGCTCTGCTCTTCTCTATAAGAAAATTTTGCTGCCTAGAGTAAAAGACTTTCTTAATACTTGGATGCCTCAATTTCAAGGCGAAGATAGTTATCGTATAACAAGTACCGAGCATGGAGAATATGTCACAATCTTGGATGCAACGCTTTCCAGTAAAGCCTTACTCACCCCTGACCTCCCCCTTGTACCTACTACAATTAGGTACGCTTACGTAAATAAATTCCTGTCTCTGTCTGTGTGTCTCTCCCTCTTATCTTGATATTGGCACACCAATTTGTGGCATTTGTATCTTATTCGATCCAGTAATAGCGCCAACAATACCAGCTAGCACGCTTGGAACAGCTGTCATGACACTGACTTGCAAGAGAGTGGCATACATGCTTGGCAAAATGTCACCAATAGACAGATTAGGCTGATTTAGCAATTCAGCAAAAGTCATTGGAAGCATTGGGAAATTAAAGATGTAAAAGCTAATACCAATTAAAGCTCCTGCAATTATTGCGCCGGTTCGTGGGGCTGCTCTGTGGATTGCAATATCTGCTCCAATGGTGACGGGGATAATTGCTAGTAACTGCCAAGGAAGGAAAGCCCCTAAGGATTGGTACGCAGGAGCAATGTTTGCAAGCACATTCATACTAATAACTACTCCTGCTACTGCGCTTGCTGCGCCCAGCCTACCTATTGTTCTAGCTGAAATAAGAAATATCATTGCACTCAAGAATGGAAGAGCTATTGTCGCAATTACTACACCTACCGCTGGGTTAGGATTGAAGTTAAAGTGCTCGCCATTAGAAAGTGGAAGCACAAACATAAAGATGTACCAAATGGATGAAAACCAAAGGGCCGCAAAAGCTGGCACTAGGGCAGTTCTCACTATTGTTAGTTGATTTTTCCTGGATTGTATATGTGGCAGGATCCTTGCAAGCCCAATTACAGCGGCAATAGAATTGATCAATATACCTGTTGCAAGCGCCAAGTGTGGCGGGCTCATCAGACCATCTACACCGAACACTGAATGCCACATAAAGTCCACTGGCCCTGAAATGAGTTGAATGCCTGCGCCTATTATCAATAATTTAAAAGCGGTGTAAAATGATCTGCTATGGATTTCTTCCTTATTTTTTAGAGAAATAACTATACCAATTATTGCTGCGATAGTAGTCAGGCCAGCACCTGCATAGAGCACCGTATGAGATGGGGTGAAAAAAGTTTCAGGCTGTCTTAGAATATGAGATGTAACGTCCCAGCTTGCGCCACCTATCTGCAAGATTCCGCCTGCAGTGGCTACTACCAATGCTACCAGCAGCGCATTCATATTCAAAGACGATACCTTCAAAGTCACGATAATTAATAGAAGATAGTCCTTAATAAATATGACTGACCAGTCAGTCATATTTATTAAGTACAGGTTTTATTTGCATACACGAAAAAAAGTTACTGTCACTTTTCTATGACAAATATAATGGGTTACAATACATTATTGGTTGCATTACTCATATAGATATAGATGCAACAGGAGCTTGCTCCCAATTAGACTGGAATGATGAATGTTGCACCTTAGATAGTGTCCTTTCTGGAAAGCTTTTTCACTTCTTCATACATACAGCATTTTTCCTTATTCTAAAGTTATCATAATCGATTAAAGGGATGGCACAGCTATAGATTATTATATATAGATGAGATAAATGGAAAGAGACACAAAAAAGAAAACCGCAATGCGCCAAAAATTTACTCCACGATACAAGATAGAGCTGAAGGAAAAGATTATGCAATCAGCAATGGAGAATTTTGCCAAGAATGGATTTGATAGAACAAGAATGGAAGATATTGCCGCAGCAGCTGGTTTAGCCAAGGGTACGTTATATCTTTACTTCAAAAATAAAGAGGATCTCTTCTATGCTATATGTGATCACAATCTGGAAGAGTTAAGAAATCAGTTATCTAGATTATTCAATAGAAAAGAGAATATTCTGCTAGATGCTGGGAGATTCTACGATGAATACCGAAGAGGAAGTCTTGGCAGTGACACCATTTGGTTTGAAATGATTGCGTTATCTACACGCAGCCCAAGATTGAGAAAAATATTGACTGAAAACCAGACCAAGGTCTATCAAGTGGTAAAAGAATTTCTAAAAGCGCAAATTGAGAGGAGATTTTTAAGACAAGATATCAACATTGACATTTTTGCTTTAGCTCTCATAGCGCTTTACAACGGCTTGGCTGTAAATAAGCTGTTATTACAAACAACTAATTCTGAAAGTCAAAAAGCATGGATTGAAACAATAAGAGCATTAATTGGAACAATGCCAACTAGGCAATAGTTTTGAGGTGATCTCTAGTTTAGACTTCTACAATTAAAATCCAGAGGATACTATTATCCTATTTACTTGTGTATTCTTGTATGTCGTGATCTATAGAACTGATAATTATTACCTTCTTTTGCGGAGGGTTTTATCAACTTACTTATCAGATATAGTACATTACATAATGAATATAGAGATTTGAGCGAATATGAGAATATGCGAACCGCAGATATCATAGCAGAAGCGTTGCTAGATTGGAATGTAGATACTATCTTTGGTTTGCCTGGCGATGGTATTAATGGATTCATGGAAGCCTTGAGAACAAGGCAGGATAAAATCAGATTCATACTTGTAAGACATGAAGAGTCTGCTGCGTTTATGGCTTGTGCTTATGCAAAATATACAGGTAAGCTAGGAGCCTGTGTTGCCACTTCAGGCCCTGGCGCAATACATCTTTTAAATGGGTTATATGATGCCAAATTAGATAATACCCCAGTAATTGCAATAACAGGAAGCACCTACTCTGATTTGATGGGTTCATCTTATCAACAGGATGTAAATTTATTGCAGTTATTTTCAGATGTCGCTGTTTATGATAATATAATAACTGCTCCAGAACAAGCAGAGATGGCCGTTGACATAGCATGCAGAACAGCATTTGCGCAAAGAGGAGTTAGTCATTTGACAATTCCAATAGATATACAAGAAAGAAAACTACAAGGAAAATACTCACAGCATAAAGTGCCAGGTCATACATCCGATACTTTTGTTGCTGCAGGTAATGTTTTACCAGATAGACATCTATTAGAACGCGCAGCAGACATTATTAACTCAGGCAATAAGATAGTTATTCTTGTTGGCCAAGGAGCATTAAACGCAGGCCAAGAGGTAATATCTGTAGCAGAGAAGATTGAGGCTCCAATTGTCAAAGCCCTCTTAGGCAAAGCCGTAATTCCGGATAATCATCCAAACAGCATAGGAGGACTTGGAATGTTAGGAACTGAACCTGCCACTGATGCTATGAGTGAGGCTGACACACTATTAATGATTGGCACATCATTTCCCTATATCGAGTATCTTCCTAAGCCCGGACAAGCAAGAGGTGTTCAGATTGACATCAAGGCCGAAAGAATAGGGCTACGCTATCCAATTGAAGTCGGTTTGATAGGTGATTCAAAAAGGGTATTGTCTGCTTTGCTTCCTTTACTTTGGGACAGAAGAACAAATGGAGGCAATAACGATAATAGCAATCATCAGCAATATCGAAAAGAAGAAGAAGGACAAGAAGAGCAACAACAAGAGAAATTTTTAAAATCAAAACAGCAATCAATGAAAGAATGGATTCAGTTACTTGAAAGACAAAGTAATCAGATAGACAAAAAAAAGCCAATCAAACCACAGGCAATAGCTAGTACAGTTTCAGAAGAACTACATGATAATGCCATAATTTCAGTAGATAGCGGTACTAATACTATCTGGGCTGCACGTTTTCTAAATATTAGGGAGGGAATGAAATTTTCTGTATCTGGAACTTTGGCGTCTATGGCATGTGGCTTGCCTTATGCAATAGCCGCTCAACTCGCCTATCCGGAAAGACAATGCATCGCATTTGTAGGTGATGGAGGGTTTGCAATGCTAATGAGCGAATTTGCTACAGCAGTACAGTATAACTTGCCAATCAAAGTTATCATTCTGAAAAATAATACACTTGGGATGATTCGATGGGAACAAATGGCGTTTCTTGGAAATCCAGAATTTGGTGTGGAATTTAGTCCAATAGATTTTGCCAAAATTGCTGAAGCCTGTGGCGGGATAGGTTATACGATAAAGGAGTCTGACGATATAAAGCCAACCATGAAAAAGGCCATGAACGATAATAAAACGAGAAAGCCTACCATTATAGAAGCATATGTTGATCCTTTTGAGCCTCCAATGCCGCCTAAAATAGAACCAGAATTTGTGCAAAATATGGCTGAATCATTTGCTAAAGGACAGCCTTATGCCAAAAGAATTGGTTTGACATTATATAGAAACAAGATGAACTCCACAATGAAAACTATTCAAAATAAATTAGGCGAAAAAATCAATAATTTAATCTCTGATGATGACAATAAATAGATTAAGTGATTCTTGGGATACATATACTGTTTTGTTTTTGTTACATTGATATATTTTTCTTTTAACAAAAGAATTGGATACTGTAAGACTAACACACCTATGAGACCCAATCAGCAAAAATAGATCATGTTGAACTTTTTTTCTACAGTGAATGAGTGTGGATTGACAATACTAGAGACCAAAGGATTAGAAGACTATGAAATCGATGAAAGAAAAACATGGCTAATCTGCACTATATCAAAACACACAGCTGCCAGACATCTGCTGTTGTTAAAAAATATATAGGCACTTTTGTTAGTTCTAAACTAATAGATAAAATAATGTGTTATCCTGTTACGTGATATATAGTCTGTTACGGCAGGCAAAATAGAGCCTATATGTTATAAAAGTTAGATGAGGAATTTTGTGTTTGGATTCAAATGAATTTTTATACTTAACAACCGCAAGGCCCATGCCAGGATGGGCGGCTAGCTAAATTTTTTTCACTGCCCGATGCCTTGACATCTTTCAGGTTAGGTTTTTATAGAATTATTTATAAATACCTTTATTCGAACGAGCGTGTTATTATAGTGTGTATATGTTCCTGTTTTCCTATTATCTATCTGTGAGGACTGGTTGAGCAGCAAAAAGATATGAAGCAGCAATGTCCTAAGGTTGTCACCTCAGTCGCTCCATATGTAACTGTTGCAAATGCGCTGCAAGCCATTCAGCTGGCGCATGAAGACGGATTTTCTGGAATAGAGCTCAACGAAGACCATCTTCATTGTCTGGTACAGGTCAAGCCTAATTCCCTGAAACTTATGCGGGAGTATAGTGCAGAGAAGCACATGATTAATTCCCTTCACAGGACACTTTTTCGGCCAAGCATAGATTCA
>JBKPEN010000268.1:0-27234 GCA_046728425.1 Thermoproteota archaeon | reverse complement strand
CATCCGAAACTTGGGAGTTTATCGTATCCAGATCATCGACGACAAGCACGCAATAATGCATTGGCAGACGCACAAGCGTGGGGCAGAGCACTATAAGGTGATCAAAGAGCAGAAAAAAAAGAAGATTGAAGTTGCTATAGTTATTGGCGCTGACCCGGCAACTGTCTTTAGTGCAGTGGCGCCAGTGCCAGAAGGAATGGACAAATATCTATTTTCTGGCATCATTAGAAAGAAAGGTGTCAAACTAGTAAAATGTAAAACAACAGACAATGACCTTGAAGTGCCAGCAAATGCGGAGATTGTACTTGAAGGGTATATTGATCCAAACGATACCAGAATGGAGGGGCCATTTGGTGACCATACAGGATACTATACACCAGCAGAACCATTTCCAACGTTTACCTTGACAGGAATAATGAGACGTAATCAACCAGTTTACCTCACGACAGTAGTAGGCAAGCCGATACTTGAAGATGCATACCTTGGCAAGGTGATCGAGCGTTCCTTTCTACCTCTCATTCAGATGCTACAACCTGAGGTGGTCGATTTTTCTATGCCTGCTGCTGGATGGTTCCAAGGGCTTGCGATAATCTCAATAAAGAAACATTATCCGGGTCAGGCTAAGAAAGTCATGATGGGGCTTTGGGGTATGGGGCAGCTATCGCTGACCAAAATGTTCATAGTCGTCGATAGCGACATTAATGTCCACGATATAAACGACGTCATTTGGGCATTGACTGCACGAGCGGACCCTGCTCGTGACACTATAATAATTAATAATACTCCGACAGACACACTTGACCCAGCCTCGCCCCTTGTTAACTTTGGCTCAAAGCTGGGGATTGACGCTACTACTAAATGGAGAGAAGAAGGCTATATGCGTGAGATTCAGCAACTTGCAGTAGTTGACGACGAAACTAAAGCCCTTGTCGATAACAAATGGGACAAATATTTCAACAATGGTACTTTATGAGCTTGTAGAAATTATCCCGCTCCGCTGCTCTAAAGCCGGCCCGCTTGATAGCAACGATTATCTTATCGGATGTCAATTCCGTTGACCTTGAGCCAGTTGCACTTACTACCTCTTCACCAGTCAGTGTGCCTCCAAAGTCATCGGCTCCATAACTTAGCGCAAGCTGTGCCATGCCAATACCATTTGTAAGCCAAGACGACTGCAAGTGATTAATAAGACCATAATACATTATCCTTGCAACCGCTATCCTTTTTAGGAGCGATAGCCCTCCTGAAGAGTATTTTATCTTGCCCTCAGACTGCATCTGAGTCTTATTGGGCTCAAAGCTCCATGGGATAAAGACCATAAAGCCGCCTGTCTTTTCCTGCAACTGGGCTATTTTTATAATGTGCCGTGCGCGATCTTCTTCTGTTTCAACTGTTCCATACATCATCGTCGCTACTGACCTCAACCCTAAATGGTGGGCTTCTTCCATTATTCTTAGCCATTCATGGCTCTTTATCTTGAGTGGACTTATCTGTTCTTTGACACTGTCTTCTAGAATCTCTGCACCGCCACCTGCAAACGTATCCATACCAGCATCTTTCAAGCGCGCAAGAATCTCTTTTGTGCTGCTCCGCTCGACCTTGGCAATCATATCTACCTCAGACGGCGACAACCCGTTTATTCCAACTTCAGGGTATCTCTGTTTTATTGCTCTGAATGCGTCTTCATAGTACTCTAGCTTAAGGTTTGGGTTGTGTCCCCCTTGTATTAGCACCTGCGTGATGCCAAACATTTCCCTTGATGTAGCCACGCGCTTGATTATTTCTTGGATCGGTACAGTATAGGACTCGTCATGCCCAGGAGGGCGATAGAATGCACAGAATTTGCAGTAAGTTATGCAGACATTTGTATAGTTAAGGATAATGTTATTGATGAAAGTAATAGTGTCACCGAAGAGACTTTGCCTCAACATGTTTGCTACAAAGCCCATAGAATTAATATCGTCAGATTTGATCAACCTGATGCAATCTTTGAGGCTAAGTCTGTGTCCTGCAATGGCACTGTCAAGAATATCACTGATATCGGATTTACTCAGAAAATCTGAAACCACTTTATTATTATTATCATCATTATTGCCATGGTGCAGCAATGTTAATGGGGAGTTTGGGCCTCTAATTATATTTATATATATTCTTTCAGCTCTCGACTGAAAGCTCGACAACGATTTATATGATCTGCTCAAGTATACCAAGAAACAGGAGAAGATCCTTTGCAAAAAATTGATACTCTTTCAGGCGGAACTCCTGCACTAGAGAAGGTTCTATCTGACGACGAAGAAGAGCAGTTGTCGTACACCGAAGGAGTGCAGCTGATGAATGAGGAAAACCTTTTCCTATTAGGAGCAGCTGCAGATAGGATTCGCAGCAAATTCTGCGGCGACACTGTAACATTTGCTGCGTCATACTATCTCAATTACACCAATGTATGCGCAGCCAGCTGTCCACTATGTGCCTTTTACAGAAAAGGTGACGAAAATGATGCCTATACATTATCGACTGAGCAGATAGTGGCTAGATCTAAAATAGCAGTAGAGCAGCTTGGCGCTACTGAGCTTCACATTGTTGGAGGCTTTCACCCAAAATTGGGGCTTGACTACTATGAAAAAATGATGCGAGCGATCAAAGCTGAATTTGCAAGTGTCACGATCAAAGCATTTACGCCAGCAGAGATATTCTTCATTGCCCGGGTAACAAGAAACTCGATCAAGGAAGTCTTGTTGCGGCTCAAGAGTGCAGGGCTTGATGCGCTTCCGGGGGGCGGCGCAGAAATCTTTCACCCCGACACTAGAAAACAGATAGTTATTGGAAAATGTTCCGGCGAAGAATGGCTTGATACTGCTCGACAGGCACATGAGCTAGGATTAAGAAGTAACTCAACAATGCTATTTGGTCATGTAGAAAAACCAGAACATATTGTTGACCATGTAATAAAGATCAGGGAGCTTCAAAAGAGGACAAAGGGTTTTACTACTTTTATCCCACTCAAATTCAGCCTCGAAAATACTCTACTAGAACAGAAGGGACTGGTTACTGCTGAAAGCCCGTCTACATATGACCTTCGTGTCATAGCGGTATCACGTCTGCTTTTGGCAAATGTGCTTAACAATATTTCAGTTTATTGGGTAGCGCTTGGCAAGAAAGTTGCGCAGGTTGCTCTCTCATATGGGGGCAACGATCTGGTAGGAACCGCCTTTTCTGAAGAAATATTCAAGGCTGCAGGCAAGGCTGGAGGCACTTCAATTCAAGAGCTTGCAACTTTGATCAAAGAGATCAGACGCAGGCCGGTTCAGCGTGACACATTTTTTAATCCAGTTCGTAGATTAGATTGATATTCTTAATTTGGAAAAATTAAGAAATAAAGCTACTATGAAGTGACCAATTGGTAACATCTCCCATATAAAGGCGAGAAAAAGTACATATCTGGACATACTGCTACTATCTTTACACATCTGTTTCTAATTTTGACTATCACATTCGTTTTTGCTCTAGGGCTAGTTACCAAAGCCTAAAAAGAACTGATTACAATACTTGCAATCAATGATTTTCTTTGTTAGACGAAACCCCGATTAAATATCCACTTTTAGTAAAAAGCTCTAGAAATATCGTATAAGTCTTTTATCCTATACATCTGAACTGGTACTCGGCAAGTAACTAAAAAGTAACCATTTTATATACATTGTTTGACTTTTATCCCATTAATGATGTGGATACTGAGAGATATCCTCATCATTATCTATTTTTTGAAAGTTTCCACAAAGTCTTATTTACTTTTCGCTTCCAATGTAGAAAGGATATGAATACCAACAAAGTAACGTTTGGAGCACTTGCTGCAGTGGCTGTGGCACTGGCAGTAGCAATGCTGGTCTCGACATTAGCCATTCCAGTCTCAGCTGCACTAGAATGCAGAACGTCATCAGGGAATACACCACCCGGACAAAACGACGACAAACCCCTTAAGGAAGACTGCAAAGGTAACAAAGACATAACTACTTCAAAAGGAAAAATAGTACCAGGGCAGAATAAATAAACAATAAACTCTCTCATCTTTTTTTCTTTTTTCTATCTGCTGAATGTATGTAGTATTTATCTTACCTAACCTCCCTTTTTACTTCTTTTTCTCTCACAAATGCAAAACGGTTTAGTTTTTAAATCGTGTGTAAAATGATAAATGTCACTGTATGAGAAGGATGCTTCTATAAAGGGCCTAACGTATTGCCTATAAGACTTATAACCGATATGAAATATACCTTCTATATTCGGTGACAACATGCCTGACGAAAAAATACTCTTACTCATGAAGTATATGGGGAAAGAGTTGGATTTGGAACCTAAAATTCTAAAAAAGACATTGAAGGGAATAGGAGTTAAGGAAGTATACGCTGGTAAACTAGTAGATAATGCAATTACCATTACGTGTTTTGCTAAGTGGAAGACTTATCAGGTGGATAAAAAGAAGGCAGAAATAGAAAAGAAAATTCCAAAGATGAGGGTCATTCAAGTAGAACCTATGACTCGCCTCTAAACCTTTTTATAAAAAGATGAGGTTAACACCTCCGCAAGTACCGTGTTTTTTATGACTGTTAGCAATCTGCTAGCTTTTTTTTCTTTTTCCTTTATTTTTAGCAGCCCTGCCTTTAACTGCTATCAATGCTCCTCCTCGTTTCTGCGTTCTCAGCTTTGCAAATTCTTTTTCCTGTGTTCGCTCTACTGCTGAGATCTCACGCTGTATCTGCATAATCTGTTTTTGAGAATCTTTAACTACGGATTGTAGCTGCTTTACTTGATCTGTAGTTTTTTCTATACCCTTTTGGATATTCGTTAATGACTTCAAATTCTTTTGTACTTCAATGATTAGATCTTGCTGACGTTTAGCTCTCCTGAGCACTTGCAATATCAATACTTGCTCAGGAGACATTGTGGGCACTACTTGCTGTTGTATTTGTTCTTGTTTGGCTGCTGTATCTTGTTCTGTAATCTGTTGTTCTTTGTCACCTGGTTTACCCTCCTCCTCTACAACAGCTGCTTCTTCTCCTTCTGTTTCTTGATCTGTATTGGAAGAAGATAAGGACGATTCTTCTCCATTTGGTTCGCTACTTGAGGCTACTACTGCTACTACATTCTCTGCATTTTCTTCTTCTCCTTCTTGCAATCCTGTAGCGCTATGGGGATCAACTGATTCCTCGGTATCAGTAACTTTCTTTATGTCTTCTTCGTTAGGCAAGCGCTGGTTGGACATATATATATACACAACCTATACATTTCCTGCAAAGAACATACTAAAATTGTTTTTGGCACACTATTACTAATAAAAAAATTAATCTTATTGACACACCTTCTTCTGGTATTGACGCTCTTTTCATGGTGCATTTAGCAATTCCTGAGACAACCCACATTAAAATGGATCTTCTACCCATAGTTTTATTATAACATATGGCTTTAAGGTCAAGCCAACTATCCCAGACCTTGCCTTCATATTCAGCCCTTAATCTTGAGACATGCACCTTAACAGATAGGCGCAGAGGAGCAAATAACAAGATGATATTCCCCCAATCATTCACTTGGTAAAAGGAGTACGTAATGTAACAGCACACATTATATCCCAACGTATACAAAAAGAAGTCTGCTTACGGCTTCGGCTTCAGTTGCAGAGGTATGCTGCATATATTTTAAATAACTACGATCTGGTTGTCTGATTCTAGCATTTTTTCAGCCTTTGCCATTTCAAACATTCTCTCAAGCGCTTTCTTCCCTTCATGTCCCATATCTAGCGTTAAGTTGTTAACGTACATCTTGACAAATTTTCTTACTGTCTCTTTTGGCTGTCCTCTGCCAAACTGCATTGCATAATCAAGCGCAGCGTCAACATTATCAAGGCCGTACTTGATCGATTTTGTAAACAGGTTACTGAATTCTTTTATTTTATCTATACTCATAGTCCGGGTGCTTGCAACATTGATACCAAGCGGGACAGGCAGGTTGCTAGTATTATCGGACCACCATCTGCCAAGGTCTAGAGCGCTGGCAAATTTGGTCTTGTCATATGCTATCTGGGCTTCATGTATGACTAGGCCAGCATCTACATTTCCTCTGGCTACGGCCTCCGGTATTCTCTCAAATGGTACCACTTTTTCTTTGAACTTGCCAACTGCCAATTTCAAGAGCAGATTGGCTGATGTGAGTTCGCCAGGAATTGCGATTGTTGCATTTTCCAATTGAGCTGTAGATTTCATCATCCTCATCGTCGTTGTGTTTTCTTTTCTTGTAATGACAATTGGACCGTAATTGAGCCCGAAGCTTCCTCCACTCTTGAGTATGACATAATCCTTTAGATAGGCGTAAGCGTGAGCTGATACTGCTGTCACATCCAGTTCATGCTTCAAAGCACGTCGGTTCAATGTTTCAATATCCTGTATGATATGCTTAATTACAAAGATTGATTCAAGCTTACCGGACGCAAGTGCATAGAACATGAAAGCGTCATCTGCATCTGGTGTATGGCCAAGAGTTATTATATCCACCACATTTATCATTTCTTTGTTTTGCTTCTGTTATTATTAAACCCTGGAATCCCGTTTTTGTATCCTGGCTGGAACAACATTTAATAATCCTGCGCCAAACTTTTTTGGCTTGATCATATGCCAAAGTTTAAGTCAACTCAAGACATTTTGAGAATAATAGGTAATAAGGATCAGATACGCAACTTTGGCGTCATTGCCCACGTTGACCACGGTAAGACAACTATGAGTGATAGCCTGCTGGCAGCATCGGGCATCATTTCTCCTTCTGTGGCAGGTCAGGCTCTGGCGCTTGATTCTATGAAGCTTGAGCAGAACCGCCAAATGACAATTAGAGGAGCAAATGTTACGCTATTTTACGAAACTGAAGGCAAAGAATATGTTATTAACATGATAGATACCCCTGGTCACATTGACTTTACCGGCAGGGTAACCCGCGCGCTTCGTGCGATTGATGGCGTAGTCGTTGTTTCCGATTCCGTAGAAGGCATTATGACTCAGACAGAGACAGTTACAAGGCAAGCCTTAGAAGAGCGTGTACGGCCTGTGCTTTACATTAACAAGATAGACCGACTCGTCAAGGAGTTAAAGCTGAATCCTGACGAGATGCAAAGGTGGCTGATCAATATCATCAACCACTTTAACCAGCTGATTGACATTTACGCCGAGCCGGAAATCAAGGAAAAGTGGAAGGTAAGTATTCAAGGCAACACCGTAGCCTTTGGCTCTGCCAAGGATAGATGGGGATTTAACTTCAAGATGGCCCAAAAGAAAGGTATCAAGTTCAAGGATGTTTATGACGCCTATACTAGCGAAAATCCAAATGCCATCAAGGCACTTGCAGAAAGAGCTCCATTGTCAGATGCAGTACTTGGAATGGTTGTAGAACACCATCCGCCGCCTCATGTTGCGCAAAGATACAGAATCCCTAAGATTTGGCCTGGCGAGCTCAACTCCGACATTGGCAAGGCCCTAGTAGAGTGTAACGAAAAGGGACCTGCACTCATGATGGTGACTACGATTAATGTTGACCCGCAAGCCGGCAGGGTCGCTACTGGGAGGCTTTACTCTGGCACTATCAAGGACGGTGACGAAGTCTATCTTATAGATGCAAAGAGGGCAGGCAGGGTCCAGTCTGTCAACATCTACATGGGCAACACACGGGAGATTGTGAGCTTTCTGCCGGCAGGTAACATTCCTGCGCTGCTTGGACTGGACTATGCAGTTGCAGGCGAAACCCTTTCTACCGTCAAGGGATCAGTTGCATTTGAATCCATCAAATATGTCTCAGAGCCTGTAGTCACTATTGCAGTAGAGCCAAAGCACCCCAAGGATCTGCCCAGGCTAGTTGAGGCTCTGCGCAGGCTGACGGTAGAAGACCCTAACCTTATAGTAAAGATAAATGAAGAGACTGGCGAAACCTTGATGGCAGGTATGGGTGTGCTTCATCTAGAAATAGCCACTTCACTTCTGCAGGAAGCAGGTCTGGACATCGTTACGACTCAGCCTTTGATCAACTACCGTGAGACGATAAGGGCGAAGGCGGGCCCGATAATGAGCAAGTCTCCAAACAAGCACAACAAGATATTCATGCGCGTCGAGGCGCTTCCAGACGATGTTCTTGACATGATAAGGACCGGCAAGCTTAAGGAGGATATGGACAAAAAGGAGATGGCCAGAATATTGCGCGAGAGGGGATGGGAAGCAGATGAAGCAAGGAGTGTTGCAGCAATCGACATCAGTGGCAACATGCTAGTAGACGAGACAAAGGGTGTTCAGTACCTACAGGAGTCCATGGATTCTATACGATCAGGGTTTGATGATGTTATACGCAACGGGCCTATTGCCCATGAAGCTGTAAGAGGAATAAAGTTTGTTCTGCATCACTTCGTCCCTCATGAAGACCCTGCGCATAGGGGCCTTGCTCAGTTGATGCCTGCCACAAGGAGGTCGATGCTTGGTTCAATGTTGATCGCTGACCCTGTGCTGCTAGAGCCAATACTTGGTATAGAAGTCAAATGCCCCCAGGATCTGATAGGCCAAGTATCAAGCGTGCTTTCCAGTAAGCGGGGCAAATTACTAAATGTAGAGCAAAAGGGCATTATTGCAATTATGCAGGGTGAAATACCGGCGTCCGAAACATTCGACCTCTCAGAAAAGATGAGGGGTGCAACTGCAGGCAAGGCTATGTGGAATACATTTTTTAAATCATGGCAGGCGGTTCCAAACTCGATATTTAGGCCCCTAGTTGCAGAAGTGAGAAAGAGGAAGGGCCTTAACCCAGAGCCACCATCACCTGACGAGTTCATAGACAAGGAGTAAAAAGAAGTCTCCTTCCTCCTCTTCTCCCCACCCCCTCCTCTAACGACAAATTTCTCGACTCGCCTAGGTAACAATTAACGTTATGATGGTTGAATATTGTCTAAAGCTGAGCGTGTGATGTTTTCAGGGATTTCACTGCTACCGACCAAGGGGGCTTTAGAATTCTCTTATAGCGTATCATAATCTCCAACAGAAATAATAACTGTTAAACAATAGATATGTTGTAACATCACATCTCTCTGTGAAACTTTAGCACGAGTCAGCGGATGAAAGTTATATGAGATATGATAAACTCAATGGATTATGAAAAGGCTAGACTTACAAATAGATAGCGGGTTAACTGAAATGACAAAAAAATTGATTGTTAAAGTTTAAGTTTTTTTGCCCTCAACATCTTCAGATTCAGCAACACCCTCGGCAGTTTTAGTTAGATGACTTCCATGCCTAGTGGTATACTCTGCTGTAGCTTTATCGTCGTCCATTTCTATGTCAGATGCTGACGTAGAAGTAGATTTTTCCTCTCCCTCACTGACCATGGTGATTATAAGCTTAGCCAAAAACTATTTACCAGTTTCAGTACAAAATTCTTAGATTAGATATAGTATTCAAAGAGTGTTGTTGTTGTTGCTTTGTTTTTTTCCTTAGATAATAGGTCTTTAATGTACTCTATTCCACGTGCTACAGTACTACAATTGCCTATCGCGTATGTTAGAAACTGCATCAAAGCCTAACTCCCACATTTTAGTGGGAATGATGATATTCTTAAGCCTCAAACGTATATACTCCAATACGACTTTCCAACCTCTTTCCTATTGCCTAGTTTGTTATATTATTATGTAACTTCTCTAGTTCATCACTTTCACCGGCACCTTTTGCTGCTTTTCGTTACGATAAAGGATGCAACTTGTCATTACTGCATTTTCTGCATCAGCCTTTTCCTATTCTCACAGGGGTTAGGACTTAGATATTCCAAAAGAATGTGTCATCAGCTCTTATTATTTTGCTATAGGTGATCGTGTTCGAATTAAAATGGATGTGTCAAAATAGCTATAATAATGATAATAATTATATTCTTATTTGATACGTCCTTCGTTTCGCAAATCCGAGAGTACTTTCATAAGTGTATCATAATCAATGTCAACGTTGTTCAGTATAACAGAATGATCAACCTTGCCAAATTTCTTGATGAATTTCTCTACTATATGCTTTTTTCTTTGATATCTTCTGTCTTGCATAAAAAGAGTGATCATGAGATATTATAAACAGTTATTGAATAAATCAAGGAACCTTGGCACCGTCAATTGGCACTACTAATTTTGCAGATCCTCTCAATACTGACCTGGTTTCATTGTTGCAATAAGTTCATTATAATGATGTTTAGATAATATATAGCTGCAACTTAAAAGCACTTTTAGTATAGCAGTAGATTTCTGTAGTTATCAGGGAAAATTGCTATAAGCAATCATTGTGTGTAATTAAATGCTATAGGAAATGAAGCTCGACTTGCCAAGATACACCGAGAGATTTGGAGCGACCAGCATACACGGAGTGCAACGTGTCTATGAGCTAGACTCGGGCTTCGATGATGGCAGGCCGGTTTCCGAATCTATAGTGAACATAGGAAATAATCAGATCGTGGATATAGAAAGACGCATGGCCATAGTGATCCCCACCAAAGGAGAGCGATTGCGCCTACTTGAAGGAGTACTAAGCGGCATACCCCACGATTGTTTAACAATCATTATATCAAATAGCCCTAGACAGCCAGTCGATAGATACAAGCTTGAGAAGGAGGCGCTTCAGCAGTTTAACAGATTTGTGGGGCGCAATGCATTCATTTTGCACCAGCGTGATCCTGTCCTGTCAGATGTGCTTAGGGATGCAGGCTATAACAGCATCCTAGGGCCCGATGGAACGGTGAGAACAGGCAAGGCAGAGGGGATGCTGATAGGAATGCTGCTTGCCAAGATGGCCGGCAAAGAGTATGTGGGATTTATCGATGCAGATAACTACGTCCCTGGCGCAGTTAATGAGTACGTCAAGATATTTGCATCTGGCATTGCAATGTCCCAGACGCCTTACGTCATGGTCAGGATATCATGGATTTACAAACCAAAGATATCTGAAACAGGACTTTACTTCAGCAAATGGGGAAGAGTGTCAGAGGTAACGAACCAGCATCTGAATTCGCTAGTATCGTATTATACTGGCTTTGAGACAGAAGTAATGCGTACAGGCAACTCAGGCGAGCACTGTATGTCGCTCAAGTTAGCGGAGCTGCTCACATATTCGTCGGGCTATGCTATAGAGCCGTATGAAATAGTAAACGTACTTGAGGAATTTGGTGGCATTATCCCCACTGATAACCAAGATGCGATGGACAAGGGGATCGAAATAATGCAGGTTGAAACACGCAATCCTCACTTCCATGAAGATAAGGGAGACGATCACCTGAAAGAAATGGTAATCGGCTCACTAAGCTCAATATATCACAGCAAGATCTGTCCACCGAAGGTTCGCGAAAAGATATTAGAAGCTTTGCGTAGCAAAAACATGCTGAACGAAAGTGAACAACAACAACAGGAGCCTCCTGCCCCGGACAAGATAGAGCCATTTAAAGACATAGATGTCCGGCAATTTGCAAAAGTTCTAAACAAGGCTAGTACATATGCTCAGTGATGATGCTATCGTCAAACCTTGCAGCGTTTGACATGGATGGTACGCTTATCGAAGGCCGGCTGGTCTTTGCGCTTGCGGACATGTTTAACCTATCAGACAAAGTAAGGTATATACAATCAAACAGGCTAATGGCTGGACACGAGCAGACAAAGGCGATAGCAGCACTATTTGCAGGTCTCACAATAAAAGACTTGGAATCTGCCATAGCATCAATACCCCTTATCAAAAATTGTGAGCGTACAATTGCAGAATTGAAGGATAGAGGCTACAAGATCGGTATCATAAGCGATAGCTACACTATTGCTGCAGGCTTTGTAGCTGATAGATTAGATCTGGATTTTGTGATGGCAAACAAGCTCCAAATATTCAATGGCAAGATTACCGGCAAGGTTGACATGCCACTTGGGTGGGATAGGATCGGTTGCTATTGTAAGATTTCTGTCTGCAAGCGATATCACTTGGAAAAAAGTGCTGGCCAGTTCTGTGTGCCAATAGAAAATACGTTGGCTGTTGGCGATACAAAGTCTGATATGTGCATGATACAACGTGCAGGAATGGGCATTGTATTTATGCCAAAAGATGAGGAGATAAAAAAAGCAAGCGATAAAATAGTTAGTGAACCGGATCTTTTAAAAGTATTGAACATTGTGAATAAAGCTTTTTAAGCTATTAACCGCCAATTAATAGTGATTGAAGTCGAGCTTCCTGCTTTGTTGAGTAAAGGAGGGGCTTGGCTTTTGAAATTTGGTTAGAGTATCAATATGTGTGGAATAGCTGGAATTTTAAGCAAAAAAAGTGAGAATGTTGTGCCACTTGTAGGCTCAATGCTCCACTGTATGGTTAATCGGGGCCCCGATGGGGCGGGCTTGATTGCTGATGATTGGGTTGTCAAGTCCAATTCCCTTTCGACAATGCAGCTTAAGAATGTAAGCGGGAAAAGCGCGCTTGGACATACACGGCTTGCAATAGTTGGAGGCACTTGCGGCGCACAGCCTTTTTGTAGCTGTGACGGTCGGATTGTGCTGGAGCACAATGGTGAAATATACAACTATAAAAAAATTAGAAAACGGCTTGAAAAGCATCACAAGTTCACTACAAGGACTGACAGTGAAGTAATTGTGCATCTTATTGAGGATCACTTATGTAAAAATAGCCTCCTTGGAGCTATAAAGAAAACGGTTGCAGAGCTTGACGGCGTATATGCCCTTGCAATACAGGATAAGAAGACCGGCGAGATTGCCCTTGTAAGGGATAGAATAGGTGTAAGGCAGCTATATTATGCTGATACAAGTAAGTTCGTAGCTTTTGCATCTGAACGCAAAGCTCTGTGGAAGATCGGGATAAAAGAGCCGACAAGGGGCATATTGCCAGGTAGTGCAATCATTATTTCCCAAGACGGCCGGCTTCAAAGCTTTCAAGTTGCAGACCCAATTCCCCAAAAGGTCAGAATAATACATAGAACAATGGCATCTGCTGTTGAAGCGTATAGGAAGGCATTGATTGATGCAATGGAAAAGCGCGTTCAAGACTTTCAGAGGATAGGGATAATATTTTCTGGTGGCATTGATAGCGTACTTATTGCATACCTTGCTGCCAGGATGGTGCCTGAAGTAATATGCTACACCAGCGGTGTAACCGGCTCTAGTGACATTGTCTATGCCCGTCAGATAGCTGATAGACTAGGCCTGAAGCTGAAGGTTTGCGAGCTTAACCAAGAGGGCGTGGAGAGGTTGGTACCTGAAGTTATGAATGTCATCGAGGCTAGCAACGCAGGACAAGTTGAAGTGGCGCTGCCAGTTTACTGTGCTGTCAAGTTAGCCCATGAAGACGGAATAAAAGTAATGCTCACGGGTCAAGGCGCAGATGAATTATATGGTGGCTATTCGTGGTATGCTAAGGTCGTAGAAAAAGAAGGTTACAAAATTCTGCGCAGGCATATGACTGAGGATCTGCTTTTGCTCTATAAAGAGACCCTTGAGCGTGAAGACAAGATAACAATGGCGCACAGCATCGAGTTGAGGGAACCATTTCTAGACCCTGAAGTGATCAAAACGGCGCTGGCAACCAGCTTAAGGCTCAATGTTAGGGGCGGAAGTGATAGCTTTGGCAAACATGTACATAGAAAGCTTGCAGAGACGCTTGGGATACCCAGGGACATAGCCTATAGAATCAAGGAGGCGGCACAGCATGGCTCAGGCATGCATGGGATGTTAGACGCCATAGCAAAGAAACATGGATTTGAGGACTCAACAGTACCGGATAATTACCTTGAGGAGCTCAAAGTGCGTGAGAAAATAGGAAGCTCACAGAGGTACGGCTATCTCTTTGTTGACGGTAAAATATGGGTTGCAGAACCGCAAATACAGATGTACCTAGATAGCATATTAAAGAAGAACGTGCCCCGGTTCGAGCAGCTCGTGGCAACACAAGAATAGAGAGAGAGATACTCTCAAGAAGCAATATTACAGCTTGAGCCCGTCGTCGACGACGATCTGATGCTTCGAGCAGTTAGAAAAGGTGCGATGACCAACACAGGAATACTTGCTGCTATAAAGAGTGTCTGGAACGGGGCAAGCACGCTTGCACTCGTCCCTCCTGCTCCTGCGATCCCAATTCCAAGCAGGGATGAAATGAGACTGCCAGCGCAGGTAGGACACCCAACAAATAGGCCGCTTGTGGCTCCAATACCTGCTGCAAGGGACGTCTTTGTCTGAAGCGACTTCTTTAGTCTAAATGCAAAAACGCTTAATGCAACATTAAAGCCCACTAGCAAAGATACAATAGTAGCAAGAATGACGTTGAGCGGTATTATCAATATCAAAAAATGATCAGTAATGTAGAAAGTGACCATCGGCATGTAGCCTGGGGGAGCGCAGCATGGTATTACGTCAACGGACGGTACCCTGATCTCTTTTTCAGTAAAAGACACATCCGCACGGTATACAAGTATCTGCGAGAGAAAGCCAAAAAATATCCCATAACCAATTGCAGCAAATATCATTATTTTCCAGAAGTTTTGGTCAGAAAATGCGGTGCTTGTGATAAATGAAACCAGGCTATTATCAGTAGGACTTAATGCAGTGCGGATGTATTCTGACCGAAAAATGACATATGCACCATATACAATCGATGCCATGGAAGCAGCAGTTATGGCAAGCATGCTCCATGCAAGGCCTGTCAGTTCCTGTGACTCCACTCTCAATAGCTCTGAAGAAGGCGCCGTCAGCCGACTGTATATTATGAATGCAATTATAAGCGAGAAGAAACCTACAAAAACGATTCTAAAACCGCTTTCCCTTAAAGCTTGCCATTTCTTCTCTTTTTCCATGTCTGATTAACTCTATGTTATGAAATCAGCTATGATTGCAAATTAAATCCTATCGTAAATCCGTAAACCCTTAATTCTCGGTAATTATACTATACTAGCGACACAATGGCAGGAGATCCCTCGCAAGAGGATGAGGAATACATTTTTGCGAAAATAAGTTATGTAGGATTCGTAGACCAACTAGGCCTTGAAGGGGTCGTAGTATTAAAGTCAAATGACGGCAAAGAGTTCCCAATGCGGGCATTTTCCGGCGAGGTAGCGAGGCATATTTCACGTTTTCAAGAAGGAGACAAAGGCAGCATACCTACTATCTACAATTTGGTTGAAGAAATTGCCGTAATGCAGGATCTTCTCCTGGTCAAAGTGCATGTCTACCAAAGTGGCTCAGTTCTGCGAGCAAATCTTTACTTTAAGAGCAAAAACGGTGAGATTATCCTTCGCAATTATCGTGCATCTGACTCTATAGCACTGGCCGCATACTATGACATACCAATCAAGGTAAGGAAGGGCCTTTTCGAAGAAGCCATAGAGCGCTAGGTTAAGTCACAATGTTAGGCAACTTCTGTTGCTCTATAGCATTTTTTATCTCCATAGCAATCCTGCGGCCTACCCCCATTGTGTGACCATAATAATATTTTGTATAAGGGCTTGTAGTGGCCATTATAGGATTACCAGGTACGCGCAATGAAACATCGTATACCACAAAGTCAAGATCAACTGTCACAACGCTTTGAAGCGAAATAGGGCCTATTATGCCTGGAGGATATTCTTTTCTTGCTGCCACAGCAATCCTATCGCCCATTTCAAATACTTTTTCTAGAAGTGATTCTCTTATGCTCGCTGGAGTATGGCCTACCTCTATATTTTGTATCCGGATATCTTCTTCTTCTATTTCCATCTGCTGTCTTGCAGGAAGTGATACAATGTCGTGTATGTTAGTCTGAAGCCTCCGCTCTATCCCAAGAAATTCAGTTTCGTCTGTAAGAGGAGAGACAAAGAAATTCAAATTAAAATAAGTCCCCGGCACGTACTGCTCAATTGTTGCCCTGTTGAGATCCTCCTCTGTCACGAGTCCTTGCTCAATCTTTTGCTTTGACTTTTTCTCGTAATCGTTGTATGACGATACGATGAAAAATGCTCTCTCTAGCTTGCGTGTGGCTTCCTGTACCTTTACCATCGCCGGCCCATCTATGTCTAAAGGCTTGTGATATAACTTTGGATGACGTATATCTGCTTTTTCAAGCAGATAGTATTGGTTTCTTTCTGCAGTCCGCTCTTCTGCTCGCAACAGGAACCTGTTACCAAAGACAGGCACTTCCAGATTATTTTCAATGTTGTCATAGCCTAGATAAGCAGTAAAAGCCCTATGAGCCACCATTATAGTGTTAGATTGCCTCAACCTTTCTTGGTTCTCCGGAAATAATATATCTGAGAACTTGTCAAGCAAAATGATTTCATCAGCAAGCCGCTTGAACCGCATATATGGCAGTTCTCTGCCTTTTTGACATATGCATATCGTCTTGAGATTCTCATCTTTGGCACCATCCATTATTTCCAGTGCTGAATGGCTGCCGATGGCGCCTACAGTAACATTCTCAAAATCATAGTTGCCAACGGTAGCTGCGATCTGTTGCAGGCTGATCAATATAGTTTCAGGTGAAAAAAGTGATGTAATAAAAAGCTTCCAAAGACTATTGCTTGGTTTTGTTAAGTTCTATCTCAATTGCAGTCCTCAAGTCGTCATCGTTTTTGTTAGTATAGTCAATGCCAAGCGAATCAGCTATGGCCTCAAGCTTTTCCCTGCCTACATTATTTCCTTGGCTTTTCATTTGTTGAAGCTCTCTTTTGGCCTCAATCCTCGCCTTTTCAAACTCAGCGCTAGCCTTGCCAAATGATCTTGCAAGCTCTGGGATCTTTCTAACACCAAAAAAGACTACTACGATTAATCCTATGATAATAACCCATTCCAGGCCTGCTACGCCTGCAAATTGCATTAGCAGATTTGATAATCCTTCTATCAAGATTATCATCTATAGATATAAACTACATTGATTAGAATTTAAGTGTTAGTTTTTAAGACTGCTCGTGCTGCTCGTGCCGCTCTTCTTTCAACAACTAGCATGCCCGCAAGATAAAGTAGCATCATGGGGACTGCTATTAACCACAACGTTAACCCGCTACCATCAGGGGTAATTATCGCGCCAAAAATTACCATAATAAGAGCAGCATATCGAAAATTCGTCCGCCAAAATCTAGGGGAGATAGTATCAGTAAGTGATATGCCGTACATCAGTATTGGCAGCTGAAAGGCGATCCCAAAGCCAAGAAGGAATTGCAGCACGAACGAAATAAAATTGTTGATCGTGAAAAAAGTTTCAGCACTAAGAGCCTGGCCGTACTGGTATAAAAAGTCAAGGACATAGGGTATAACTAAAATATAGCAAAAGACAATGCCTGCAATAAAAAGTGCAATAGAAGGAAGGAATATGTTCATGAATCCAATTTTTGTCTTAGTGCTTATGGCAGGGGAGATGAACGCCGATACCTCTCTCATGATGAAAGGTATAGAGGCGGTTAGGGCTACTAGCATAGAAACATAAATCTGAGAAAACAATGCCTGACCTGGAGCTGTTTGAATAAGGCTCACGCCTTCTGGAAGCAGGGTCTCCTGCATGTAGAATGTCAGGCGAATGGAGATATTATGTAATGGGTCTGGATAGGGGTAGACAAGGGTAATGCCGTTAACTTGGATTGGACGCAAATCAAATGTCCAAACGAATATGGTGAGGATGATTACCACCAGAGCTACCCGGAGTAGTCTAAACCGGAGCTCCTCAAGATGCTCCCTGATGGTCATCTCAGCCGCCACCATTGACATCGTTAATTAGATGCCCGAGAAATATAATGCTATATCATCATTACTATCGCCTAGTGTCAGGTGTCAGTCAGTCAGTCAGGACCACTTATCGGAAGTGCTTTTGAGGAGGGCAGCTTGAATGACTCTTGGTCAATATCTTCCTTAGACATCTTTTCGAATTCTATTGTGAGCTCGACTGGTGCGCTGAACTTAAGACTGAGCTCATTAGCAAGCGTGCCTATCGACCTTCCGTCGGCAAACTCCTTTGAGCCCTGTAAAAAGCCTCTGCTATTTAACGAAAGCAGCTTACCTCCGTAGTTAGATTGCAGAAACGAAGTTAGGTCGTCAATGATTTTGGGGGAAACATCATTGTAGTAAAAACATATCCCGTGCACAGGCTCCTTGTCAAATGGTGTGCCATACCGATACCAAAAGACCCCAAAGTACTCGTATTCTCCCTGCATACATTTAATGTCCCAGTGGTTGGCTTTTTCCACTGGATAATTCGCATGCAAAACGTCTGTAATGCTAAGCCGCCAATATCTTACGCGCATATTTAATCGGCTGGTGATCTTGACAAGGGCAATATAATAACAGTTCGGAATGGGAGACAGAAAGCTTCAACCAATCGTACTGCAATGAATTAGAGTTCTCGCTTTATTTCTTGCTTTATGTTTTGAATTTATCTCTCGCTCTTTTCAGCAAAAAATGCGCCCATCCTAGGGTTCACAAATACAGTATTCTTCTATCTCAAGATAACTATTTGGCTTAACCAGTAGTAGTAAGAAAATATCATCAGTTGATCTATCAAAGATTCATTACAAGCCTAAAAGCTTCTCTGGAGATATCATCAAATTATTCACCATTCTTACTACTGTTTAGGGTAAGCATAGTTATAAAAATTCCCAATAAAGAATATAGTCATACTATCAACCTTGGAAGACGAGGAGGTTGTCTGAGCGAAAAAATAAAAGACCTTGATCAATATACTCTACCCTGCCCATCATGACTGACTCTATACATTATGATGATAAAAGAATTAGGCTTTTTGAAGAAATGGAAGAGCAATTTGAGAACAAGAATGAGCTGTACTTTAAGAAACTGCTTGACCATCACGATAACGTTGTGCGCACTCGTGCAGTATGTATCCTTGCTAGTATTGGAGCAGAAAATGCGGTGGAGCCCATTGCCAAAGTTCTAAAATATGACAGAAATGCACTTGTAAGACATGAGGCTGCCTTTTCGCTTGGCCAGCTGGGATACAGAAGTGGCATATCCGCGCTTGCAGACGCTGTTAGATCTGACTCGAGTTTTTTTGTACGCCACGAAGCAGCAGTCGCACTGGGAGTTATAGGCTCAGAAGAAGCTAGGAAGACTCTTAACGAAGCACTCAAGGACAAAAGCGAAGAAGTGAGAGAATCCGCAGTGGTAGCACTTTCAAACCTTGACTATATCAAGACAACCAACCGAGCCGATACCCTCTTTTCAAAGATGACTGGAGGATGAAAAAATTGAATAGTAGTAGCAAAAACCTACTTGATTAATCTATTGAATTGAAGATATCTTGCCGGCCTTCGTTAAAAGGTAGTCGTGGAAACTCTCTCCTCTACTCTATACAAAAATTTCAACTAGTGAAAAAATGAATTTGGATTTATTATTATATGGCACCAACTAATTCGGACTATACTCAGCAGAGCTACTAAAAACATGTAGTAATCCGTATAAGTGACATCTGTACATGCATCTTGTATGGGAATTTCTGCTGTAACATGGAGATGTCCAAGATGCAATCTAGATGTTGGAGGAAGCTTGGGCGAATTGAGATATCACTGGAAAAGAGCTCACGGCAGCGCTATAACAACACCAAGCGAGACACCCGCTGATACTAGCCCTGACTAGGCACTTTTTTATTACAATGGCCAATCCCGATCTCTCAAGATTTCAAATGAAGTAAAAACTAGATAGCGCTTCTCTATCCATAGAGAGAGAAAAGGAACCGTGTTTGACGCAACGTCTTCGATTTAAACCTCCATCTATACTCTCTAAATGGTGGTGGTGAAAGATGATGCGGCCTGGGTTCTCCACAATGTGTCTCTACATCCCCCATTGCGTTGGGCCAAATGGCCCGCTGCTGTTGTTGTTGTTTTTCCTTCCTTCCTTTCTTTTTTTCTTATTTGTGACTTGCCCAAAGAGATATCTTTTGTTGTTTCTTTAAAAATTTTTTGTCGCGTCTCAGACAATATTGTTTTTCTGATCTTCCACGAATTGAAATAGAGGGACTCCGAATTCTGTGCGGAGTATCAGTATAGAGGCAGTGCGTCAACACTAGTTGTATGGCACGAATCTGGGATCTCAGATTATTGCATTAAAAGCGTCAATAGAGCAAAATAAATTTATGCAACAATATCAATTTCTTAATTAGCACAATATTTGAATGATGTTACACCTCTTTCTGCAAACCAACCTGTAGTGCTACCTTTATTCCTCAAGTGGGCTGGGGGAAAAATGCAATTAATTCAACAATTCGGAAATCTTTTTCCTCACAACTTTCGCAATTATTATGAACCATTTGTTGGAAGTGGAGCGGTATTTTTCTACGTTAAATCTAAATTAAAACCTAACAAAGTGCTTCTCTCAGACACAAATGAAGAATTGATAAATTGCTTTGTTGTTGTAAGAGACAAACCGTCTGAACTTGTTGAAGTACTTTTGAACCACAAGAAAAAGCATTCAAAAGAACACTATTATGCAGTTAGAAGCATCGAATCTGATAGGTTAGACAGTGTAAATAGGGCCGCACGGTTGATCTACCTCAATAAGACCTGTTTTAATGGCCTTTACCGAGTCAATTCAAAAGGGCAGTTTAATGTCCCATTTGGAGATTATTATAACCCCTCTATTCTCAATAAAAGCACACTGTTCCAAGCAAGCCAACTACTTCAAGATGTACATCTACAAGTCATGACCTTTGAAAAAGTCCTTGACTTTGCTGGAAAGGATGACTTCGTTTATTTTGACCCTCCATATATCCCACTATCTAAAACATCAAGTTTTACTCGATATTCTAAGAGTGATTTCTCTATGAACGAACAGAAACGACTATCAGAAGTATTTCGAACATTAGACTCTCGGGGGTGCTTTGTTATGCTTTGTAATAGCGACCATGCATTAACAAGAGAACTTTATAGAGATTATAAGAAGAATTTTGTTAAAGTAAGGGCAAAAAGGATGATTAATTCTGTAGGGAGTAAGAGGGGCGCAGTTAACGAATTAGTTGTAACAAATTATAGCACTGCTAAAGTTGAGACATCGATTCTTTCACAAATCCATACTCTTTGAGTATCAAAGGTCCAATTCAAGGTGGATCGAAATTCCAGTATATGATCTAATATGTAATTTGAGACACGTTGATTGGATAAGAAAACATAAATTAGATAGTCAATTAGGCTTGCCTAACGCCTTTGAACGATAGAAGAAGAAGAATCAGAGTAGGTATCGATGTAGGCGGTACGTTTACCAAGGCTGTAGCCATTGAGATGACGACAGGTCAGATAATTGGCAAGGTTACGGTCCCTACAACACACTCTTCGTCTAATGGTGTTTCTAGTGGCATAGTTGAGGCTCTTAAGACATTGATGCAACGCTATTCAATACAGAACTCTGAGATCGAATTGATATCCCACAGTACCACGCAAGCAGTAAACGCACTGCTTGAAGGAGATACTGCCAAGGTTGGAATTATAGGTATGGGTGTTGGGTTGGAAAAGTCAAATGTGATAAAGCGCACAAATATCAAAGGTGTTAAGCTTGCGCCAAACAAGTATTTACAGACCTGCTATCGGTTCATTGACACTTCAAAATATCTTGAGGATAAGGAAATAGAGCAGGCCATAGATGAATTAAAAAAAGAAGGTGCTGAAGTCGTTGTTGTTAGCGAGGCGTACAGCGTCGACGACCCAAGTAACGAGCGGTTCGTGATGGATAGATCAGACATTCCTGCCACTGCAGGTCATGAGCTGACCGGCGTCTATGGACTTGAAATAAGGACTCTTACCGCAGCAATAAACGGAGGCATCCTACCTAAGACAACTAGCACTGCAAAGTTTGTAGAATCTGCTGTGAGGAATGAAAAAATCACCTCTCCTGTTCTGATAATGAAGGGGGATGGTGGAGTCACAGACATGGGCACTTTTAGGAGTAAGCCAATTGTCACCGTTCTGTCCGGCCCAGCAGCAAGCGTTGCAGGGGCTCTCCTCCACTTGCGTTTGATAGACGGCGTATTTATAGAAGTCGGCGGCACGTCAACCAACGTGTGCGCTATCAAGGATGGCAAGCCAGAGGTACGCTACGTTACGATAATGCAGCATCCCACTTGCATTCGATCGCTTGATGTCAGAGTTGCAGGGGTCGCAGGCGGCTCGCTTGTGCGCTGGTCAGGCAGAAAGATAACAGACATTGGCCCTAGGTCTGCGCATATCGCCGGCCTTCCCTACTCATGTTTTGCATCTCCGGAGGAGCTTGAGAATGGCCAAATAATCACCTTCAAACCGAAAGAGGGTGACCCCATTGATTATATTGCGATCGAATCTGCAGGAGGCAAACGCTTTGCGATAACAAACACATGTGCTGCAAATGCACTCGGCCTTGTGCCGGAAGGCGACTATGCGAGGGCAAACCAAACTTCTGCCAAGCTTGCGCTTTCGATACTTGCCAACAGGCTAAGCATTACGATGGAGCAGGCAGCGACCACAATTCTTGACATTTCTGCGAAAAAGGTGCTTGATGTAGTTGAGCATGTGATTAAAGAATACAAGCTCAAGAAAGAGCGTGTGGTGCTCATTGGTGGAGGTGGAGGAGCATCCGTGCTCGTGCCATATGTTGCACTCAACCAACGGCTACAGTACAAGATTGCAGAGCATGCCGAAGTGATCTCATCCATTGGCGTTGCAGCGGCAATGATTCATGAGGAGGCAGAAAAGACTGTGACCAATCCTAAACTGGAAGACATTTCTGCACTGGCAGACCAGGTTAAAAAGGCAGCACTAGGGCGTGGGGCATTACCTGAATCAATTACAGTTCAGTCAGAATACATCAGCGAGCGATCGATTATGCGAGTTACTGCAATGGGGAACGTTTCATTAGATATCGGTACTGCAAATGCTCAGGAGATAAAGAGAGAAGAAGCCCATGTCCTTGCATGCGAGCTTTTTGGTATAAATGAAGGAGTAAAGTGCATTTTGGACACGGATAATTACCATATCTTTGCCTGCGAGGTGACCAAGAAAATGCTCTTCTTGAAATCTAAAAAGAAGCAGCAGCAGGTGCTAGTGCTTGACAAGTATGGGAGGGTCAGACTTTCAGTTGAGAATGCATCAATTTTTACTGGTTCACCAGAGCAAGTGGCTGATAGGATCAAAAGCCTGCTCAGAGAACAGGCTATGAGTGGCAAGGATCTTGCTCCACAGGTTCACATACTTGATGGCATTAAATTGATGGACTTTTCAAGCCTTACAGCCCAAGAGCATATTTCAAAGGCAGTGCATGAAGAAATGAAAAAGTCTACGACTAAAAATGTAGCAGCAATAGTAAGGGTTTAGCAATATGGGAAAAGACAGAATATTCGATGAAAAAATAAAAAAATGAAGGAGAGAGATTTTTTGCACTATCATGTGTCTGGTTAGTTGTTATTATTATTATTAATTCTCAGATTGTCTTACTCATCGTCTCCCTCATCGTCTCCAACAATTGGGGGTAAGGCCTCACATCCGCCCACTTCATCTAGTGCTTCTGTACTGATTCCACCTGCACATAATCCTTGGTGGAATAGAACATCTCCCTCAGTTCCAAGTCCAAAAATTCCGTGTACAGCCTCATCTGCTGTCTCTATTGCAGAGTCTTCATCATCTTCCTCGTCGTCTGTATCTGCAAAGGCTGTTACTGTTGTTGTCCCTACAGTTCCTAGAGCCACGATGATAAGCATCGTAGCTAATTTTAGGTTTGGATCCATCATTGCAATGCCTTAACAACCATAAAATAATTATCCAGTTTGAAATAGAAATCTCAACTCTCAATTTGCAAAAATCTTTTTTTAATTAATTCTGTGAAGGCCACTCAGAAGAAAAGAAACAAATCATAATTCTTTTTCCCACTATCTCTCTTTTTCTCTTTCTCTTGCCCAGAATCTGCCTGTTTGTGATTATTTTCCCAAATAATGAACATATTATTTATTATTTTCTTCTCCTGACCAATCTGGTAAAGTAAGACTCTCTACTAGATAAACTGGAGATTCTTATAGCTAACCCTGGTTTGATAGCCCAGATCATATAGAGCAAGCCACCTATCTATGAGAAGTTAGTTAAAATAGCAGAGCTAAGAGAACCATGCTATCAAAGCGTGTTCAGTGTAATAAAAGACTCGTATTGGACTTTTACTAGGATTGTCAACCTTACAGAAGCCCTACAGATCTTGTTATAACAGATTGTAAGGTAGCATATTGCTTAAGAAGTATAATAGTTATTAATTATTTGAACAGCCGTGACAAAGATACCTGAAGCTAGCTCCAATATACCTGGCTTTATGTCAAATAGTCGAAGAGAAATCAACATCACTCAAAAAGGAGAAGAGCTTTTCATAGGTACTGCTGAGTCAGAGCATATAGAGATGTACCTAAAAGCTATTTGGTACCTTCATGAAAAAGGTCAAGATGCTAAGGTTAGCTCAATAGCAAAGTTGCTCAATGTCACACAACCTTCTGTTGTACAAATGTTACGCAAGCTACACAAATCAAACCTTGTAGATTACAGCCAAACCAAGGTTACACTCACTGAAGACGGAAGGAGAATTGGAAGACAGATGATTAGAAATACTAGGCTACTTGAAGTTATGATGAAGGATGCGCTAAAGATAGAAGTAGATGAAGAAATGGCCTGCGGAATAGAACATCATATGAAAGATATATTTACAGATGCTCTTTGCACTCTTCTTAAGCATCCTAGAACATGCCCCCATGGCCATAATATCCCAAAGGGAAAATGTTGTAACTAGCTTGTCCTCATTAAAGAGCAGAGACAATAGCCAGGCTAGCAAAAGAAAAGCAGATGACGATAATGATGCTATTGCCCCAACTCCTAGACCAGAAGTAGCACAACCGACTTAAATCACCAAATCAGATGATAGCAGCATACATGTTGCCGTTGCAGCTATTTTCTCTCTCTCTTGCTTGTACAGCACATGTATGTTAGGTTGCTGGTGGAGATGCTCCTGGCGATGGTGGTGCAGGAAGCACTACAAGCTGTCCAACCATAGTTGGGAGATGGTACTTGCAGTAGTATGGGAAAATCCCTTCTTGATCTGCTGTAAAGGTTGCATTACCAGATTCTCCGGGTGCAGTATCTATGTCTACACTATATGGCTGTGCATCGATTGTGAATGAATGCCTTTCTACTGTTTCTTCTCTCTCTTCAGTGTTGTAGAAATGTACTGTCACACTATCTCCTACATTGACTATAATTTCAGGAAGAGAGTATATGTCTCCAGCTATTCCTGCTGTTTCCTCGTCGACTCCTTCTGCCTCTGCGGTGAATATATAGAAGGTCTTGTTGCTAGAAGCTGGCATTATCGACTGAGTTGCTGTCAGCGGCGGAGTTGTTATCGTTGTCGCCGTATTTTCCTGCTGCTGCTGCTGCTGCTGAGCCAATGCTTCTTGTTGCAGTGGAATAGTTACTACTGGTACTACTACTGTTAATATTACTGCTCCTAGAAATGCTAATGCACCTACTATCGCAATTATCACTACCGATGTAGGTTTTTTCCTCTCTGAGCAGTTCATGTTAGATATTAAAAAAGAAATTGTACATTTAAAACTTTTCTACAAAAAAACTCCATAATGAGATAATTTTTACAAGCAATATCAAGAAAATAACAAATTAGGTAACATCTTGATACTTCGTCGATTGTTTAACTCTTTTAAGCTGTATTCGCTCCTTCTATCTAGTTTAGGTAAATAGTTTGCAGAAATATCCTAGAACTTTTTTGTCTTGCTTTAGTTTATGACAATAGATGGCATTCGCACACAAAGAATCAAGCACTACCTCAATAGCAGTCTAGACTACAACCAGAATTATATTCTCCCCTATCAAAATAGATTATGAGCCATTAAGACACAGCTTCTAGCATTGGTAAATAGGCTGGGCTACATGAGAAAAAGATGATGAAATAATAGATGACAAATAAGAAGCAGCAGTTGCTTCTAGAGCAAGTAATCTACGAAGAAGCTCAAAAGATAGCACGCCAGCGAAACTGGTTCAGTAAACTTTACACTTAGTATTATGTGGTCGAGGTTTAAAGATAGTGGAAACACTAGAGAAGCTGAAGCGGCATTTGTCTTGATGCACCAGGAAGAAGAGCGTAAAGGTAAAGGAGACGCAATTTTTACAGAATGAAACTATGACATAAAAGCAAGAAGCTGTTATATGTTCATGTTCAAAGCTACAACATTATACTAGAGATGAAAGAAACATTTTACAAGTTTATTGCAGTTGCCTTTGCAGTTACTCTAAAGCCTTGAGAGTCTAGCTCTGCCCTGCAGACGTCCATTGTCTGGGCACTGCTTACTAGCTGTCCTAACTATCCCAGAAGCTCTTGGATCCTTTGGATTTGAAGATAATGAGTCTCAAAGAGCTATTTTATAGCTTAATACGAAAGACAGTTTAAATATTAGGCTAAACTAATTAGGTCGACCTAATTTATGGGCAGCACTTTGTCAGTTGAATACAAAGACGTGATCCCATATTTGCAGTCGGTTATAGACATTATTTCTATTATAATAATAATATTATTATTATTATCAACAAGTGAGATTACAAAAACGGCGGCTGAACAGATATCCTTGGAAAATAACAACTCTCCTATTAGCTGCACATACAAGCAGTATTGATAATGGTGATCGAAAATAAATTGGACCTAAAAAATATTAATCATCTATCGGCCATCAAGCCAAGAACAAAATTAATTCTCTGTTTTTTAACAATAATAGTCATTGTGCAACCATTTATCTCAAATTCCTTTTCCGTATATGGTCAAGAGCTTAATGATAAGGATGCACTTATCGTCATGGTCAACATTGAGAGAATTAATACCCAACTTTGGTTAACTGAACAAAGCCTAGACAAAGACAATCCTGAAATGGCATTTGCACATGCTTTTATCCCACACACCACAACATTTCCTGCTATAAAAAATGAGCTGACGGAGACTGCTGGGGAACAATCCACCATGCAGCTTGAATCATTGCTTACCGATCTTCCTCTAAGAATGAGTACTGGAGAATATTCAGAAGAAAAATCAAGACTAACTATAGGTCAAATACGTGGACTGCTTGACGAAATCTCTCAACGATCTATAGGGCCCGAATTTCTTTCTGACAAAGGGATGGTTTCCCAAGTTGTTGTGTTTCTCTTGCGTGATGCAGCGCAGTCATATACAACAATTTCTAATGCATCGGATGGATCTGGCAG
>JBKPEN010000053.1:0-1297 GCA_046728425.1 Thermoproteota archaeon | reverse complement strand
TCTTCGACTACGCTACACTCCAGCATCACAGGTGATGCATAGGTCAAGTTACGAAGCCTTGCTTCCATTGGGGCAACATGTGTTATCGAGCCGTCAAGCTCCATTATTCTCGGCTGCTGAAGCTTGATCTTCCCCAGTTTGATCTTGTAAGGATATTCTGCGGTTTCTATTTCAATTTCGCCTACTTCATCGATTATACTTTGGAGTCCCCGCTCCATGAATTCGTTATAAGAGTTCAAGTGCTGCCTTGCAACACCTTCCCTTCGTAAAATATCATTGATGATCGGCCACATCTCGATAGAATTCTCTATCATTGTATACTCAACCCTCTACTACGTAACGGTAATATACACTTTCACCTGCGGTTGGACTCTTTCTTGTTATTTTAATAATGTCACCGGGCCTAACGTCTAAGTCTTCAAGCGCCTTATCACTTATCATGACATATGGAAGCTGGCTGGGTTTGGCGTTATACTTTTTTAGAATTTCTTCTGCCTGATCTTTTGGCAGAATTTCGTGCTTTGGCTGGTAAATGTGGTTCGTTATCTTGACTACCTTTTTTTCAGACAATAGAACATGCCTCCAAACAGAAAAATATATTTTCTGTTAAAAAAAACATCAAAGTCAAACCTAATGAAGAGTGAGCATATATAAGTATTCGCACTTGTAGGCAGATTAGTTTCCTTTTGAAAAATTGAGGTAACACATTTTTGAGCTTGTTTGAAAATGAACCAAGTGTTAGAGTTTCCGCACAAAAAAGATAAATAGTGATGCAATTATAGCGTGATAGAGTGCATGAAGGAAAAATGGACTATAAAGCATATACACTAATAGGAATATTACTGACATCACTTACATTAGTTGTACCAATTGGAACCACCTATGCTACGACTAACGCAACAAGTGGTGCTACGACTGAGGAGGCAGAAGTTCCTGCTATTAACGCAACAGGAGGAGAATGGACAGCGTTCGATCTTGCAGTAGGCGGCCAAACGCATCCCATACAGTACATGATCACTGGTGGCTCGATAGAGAATATGACAATTAATGGCGAGAACCAAACACTTGGAGTTACAATTAACTCAATGAGTAATGGAACACTTGCTCTCAGACTACCAAGAGAGGTAATTGACTCTAAAACAGTCGAAGGATCAGACGCGGATTTTGCAGCATTTATTGATAATGCAGAGTACGAGCAACCTGGAGAAATTGAGCCAGCACAAGACACCAGAACCCTGTTAATTGGCTTCCCAGCAGGCGCTGAATCAATAGATGTTATAGGTACTTCTGTAATTCC
>JBKPEN010000210.1:0-2732 GCA_046728425.1 Thermoproteota archaeon | reverse complement strand
TGTGACTCAGCGTCAGATAACAAAATCAAGATTTGGAATTGGTCGGGGGAAGGCGGAAGAAGTAGAAGAGATGGTCAAAGAGATCAAGCCGGATGTCATAATATTTGACGAGACGATTAAGCCAACTCAGATATACAATCTGGCAAGCTTGTGCAAGGTGGAGATAATTGATAGGGAAAGATTGATCTTGGAAATTTTTGAGCGGCGAGCAAGTACCACTGAATCGCATATCCAGATCAAGCTTGCTCAATTGCGCTACGATATGGCAAGGGCACGTGAAAAGGTCAGACTTGCAAGAGCGGGAGAACAACCGGGATTCTACGGCCTTGGTAAGTATGAGGCTGACATTTATTTCCTTGATATAAGGAGACGAGCTACGATGTTAAAGAAAAAACTTGAAAAAGAGGAAACAAGGCGGCAGCTGCACAGGAACCAACGGGCAAAGGTCGGCCTGCCGACAGTATCGCTTGCGGGCTATACTTCCGCCGGCAAAACCACACTCTTTAACAAGATGACAGGTGAGACCAAAGTTACTGGACAAGGTATGTTTACCACCCTTTCTACATTTGCTCGAGCAGTAGACCTGCATGGGGGTAAAGTACTGCTAAATGACACGATTGGTTTTATCAGCAAGCTGCCACCATATATGATCGATGCATTCAAATCAACTCTTGATGAGCTGGCATATGCAAGTCTTGCACTTTTCGTGCTTGATATAAGCGAGCCAGTTGATGAAATTAGAAGAAAATTAGAGAGCTCTCGTGACGTAATAAACGAGTTTGAGGTGCCAGACACAAAGATAATTTACGTTCTTAACAAGGCCGACTTGACCACAGTTGAAGACACATTTCACAAGGCCGATCAACTTGGCATTTCGGACAGCAAACGTTTGCTTGCAGTATCTGCCAAGACAGGCTATAACCTTAATCAGTTGAAAGATCTGATGACGTCAACACTGTTTGAAACCAAAAAAGTCAAAGGAAAATAAGAGATTAGTGCTTAACTGAGGAGTAGAAGAAAGATGAATATATCAGTACTCAGGATTGGCCATAGACTTGTGCGTGACGACAGGGTTACGACGCATGCAGCGCTTGTTGCGCGAGCATTTGGCGCGGATATGATATACATGACAGGCATTTTAGATGGGTCTATCAATGATACAGTTGCAAGTGTATCCAAGAGGTGGGGCGGTAGGTTCGAGATCGAAATCATACAGGATTGGAAAAGTCTTGTAAAAGCTTGGAAAAAGGAAGGAGGCAAAGTGGCTCACCTTACAATGTATGGCATCAATATAGATGATGTAGCTGAAAGGCTGCGCAAAGAAAGCAAGATACTGGTAATAATTGGTGCAGAGAAAGTCCCTCAAGAAGTGTACAACCTTGCCGATTACAACATTGCGATCGGCAACCAACCTCACTCTGAAATTGCTGCATTAGCAATTTTTCTAGACAGGGTATTCACAGGTAAGCAATTTAAAAGAATATTTGCTGACGGCAACCTGAAAATATTGCCAACTGAAAAAGGAAAAAAACTGCAAGAAAAGAAGTAATATAATGATGCTTTTCTTTTCATTGTGCCGTATAGATGGCAAGAGAGTTTACATAGGACTAACTAACCTAAGTAGTCTGTGTCAGTTCATAGATATGAGGAAAAATACTCATCATCCCAACTGGCATAGATAGACACAGAACATATTGAACAAGTGTATTGTATGGATATATACACATACATCATTGTTACTGTTTCATTAGGCTCACTATTACTTTGGCGACCTCTGACCTACTGAAGAGCAGCTTTATCGCATCATCTTTGCGTCTTTTGTGAGAGTTTAGCTCTATGATGTTCAGACTGTTGTCTGTCAGAAATTCAAGGTGAAGCGACTTTCTTATAATGCTTGCATTTCTTATGCCAAATCGCTTACTGACAAGACTGTCTGAGTTTGAAGGGTCAAGCGATGATAGCCGGACAACTGCGCCTACAAAGGAATCAAGCAGTGCAAAGAGTGGATCGGGTTTGTCTTCTTTTTCATTCATACTGCCCCACTTTACTTTGGTCTTTGTCATTGAGGCCAAGCTATCAAAGCTTTTGACAAACTCACCAAACATTGATTCCATAGTAACGCCGATTATGTGATCTTTTGACCTAACAAACTGCGTCGTTACCTTTTGGTCAGTAAATTCCATTCCATAGTACTTGGCGTACAGCAGGGACTGGCCATATTTTACAACGTAGGCTTCGCAGCCTTCTATTTGTGATATAAGGTGCACAAAGTAGTTTTTGGATATCAGATTCTTGGTAGCTGCGTTCATTTTCGAAATTATCATGAGATTGAGAAGATTTCTTACAAAATCATCGGCGTAGCTGGGAAACTCCCTGAAATCATAAAGAATCTCCTCTACGACCAAGACAGTAACCATCCTATACTCTGCACATTAGTTTGCAGTAAATGCCACAGATGAGGTATATATGTGTCAAGACAACTGTTAGTTGCAAATATTAAACGTCTCGCCAAAAGCCAGCTTATTGACTGAGCGGTTCATATTCGTACCTTCAGCCGGTCAGATGGCTAGGAGTAACATTGGCAGATTTATGAAAAAGCACAGCATATCAAACTGGTGTCAGCTGATTGAGAAAGCAAACAGCGATATCGAGTGGTATTGGAATGGGGTCAACGAAGATCTTGGCATCGAGTGGTTCCGAAAATATAACAAGACTTACGACTCACAGGCAGG
>JBKPEN010000124.1:0-15357 GCA_046728425.1 Thermoproteota archaeon | reverse complement strand
TACTGGCTGCGAGTAGGTGCCAATGAAGGATAGTCCTGACAGCAATATTGCTGCAGTAACTATGGCCCCCACCATAGGGATAGCAGCAGCAGCTCTTGCTTTGGTTCTATCTTTTTTGTTGTTGTAGTTGTTGTTATCATCTTTTTTTCCACTATGTGGATTCATAAGCTCGAATGAAGCGATATAGAACTTAACCATTTCTATGCATTATTGCAAGCCGGAGCTGCAATTTTAGATATATTGTTTAATTTCGCGATTATAAGGTTGACAATCCTATGCGTTAATCTTTGATATAAGATAATATCGATACTCTTATATGATATTCTCGTAACTACATCATGAGATCTCTAATATGTATAAATTCGAATGTCGTCACGTAGGATTTGATTGCTCGTGGACTACCACAGCTAACTCTGAGGAGGAGATTCTCCAAAGAGCCAAAGAGCATGGTATACAACAACACAATTTGAAAGAAAGTGAAATTCAAAGCCCTGAGATGCAGAGCAAGCTGCGTTCTGTCATACGCAAGACAGACTAGGCTTCAATGAGATATCAAGCTCGATCACATTTCTCGTTAACATATTCACCGATGACCGTTTTTGCCGGAGTACAAGCAGACGGCTTCACACCGGTCAGATCACAACAAAGCCATTATCCATTGGGTCCAGCAAGTTTTGGTAAAGCCTAAGGCAAGAACTTTTAACGGAACTCATATGAGCCAGCAGGCAAGCAACTGATCGAAACAGTAAGTGAAGATACAAAAAATAAGAATGACAGAATTAAAAGAACAATTTTAGTCTATTCTCCGTCATTCTTTTCTTGTGCATGCTAGGCTCAAGTAATTGATGTTCCTATAGATCTAGGATGCAAATACTTGTAATGTGCAATGTATTCATTTAGCGAATGAAATCCCTCGCCGCATTCCTCGCATATGTAGCCACTTCGATCTTCCCCGCTGCTGGAATTGAGAGAAACAGCTTCATTCATGTGAATATTTTGTGTTTTCAACAAGATAACGGTTTTGACAGACATTCAAGGAAGTATAAGCTTATTTTTTGAAGACTTTTTAGAAAAGTCATCAGAATATGTAAAAAATTGGGTTCTGATATAAAGCCTGGCATCAAGATGAAATAGGTGATGCATGCTAACACACTGGTCGCCGCAGCTGTATATTATAGCGCTTTTCTGCTTAAGGATATGATCATCTTTTATTTTCGCTCTTTGATCTTCCAACCGCAGTGCCCACTCATTTCTAACGCGTATGATATATTCTTGTTTCAAGCATAACTTTTTTTGGTTCTTGCTGTACCAAATTAGCAAAACGCTTCACCACCACTTTTCATCATTTAGCGATGAGAGATAGCTCGAGAAATATTTTTGTCTATAATGTCCGACTATTGTAGCCGTTGCTCTGCTAAGCTCGTATCACCTCAAAGGTTATGTCACAAATATCATCTTCTAAAAATGGCTTATTAGGGCCTTGCAGATATCCCTTTTATTATATTTAGTAAGCCATCGATATGACCTAAGGTGGAAAGGATACAATAAAGAAAACGGGAGATCATAACTGGGATATGGAAGGAATGCAGTTTGAGAAAGAGCGAGGGAATTTTTCAGACGAAAAAGACAATGTTAACTCTAAGATAAGGGCAGCTAAAGTCCAAGAAGCAATGCGTATTGACAAAACCGATGAATTATCAACCACTAGTAATTAGATTGTTGTGCCATACAAGAAAGGTCAAAAAGATAGAGGAAGAAATGAATGCTAGAAAAAGCTCTCGACTTTTATAATTTTATGGTTGTTCTTCGCGTACGTACAATACTTCCATTAATTGCAAGCAATGACGAGCGATTTATTCCTGGATGGTTGCAAGCATGCACATATATGCCTGTACTGGATTTCACCATGACAAACGCACATCGCCGTTGCCTGTTTGGCATTGATCTTACTATTCTAAGGGAAGTCCATGTATGTCTCTAAAATGATTTCGTACTATTATTATTATTATTATTATTCTTCCCTTCACAAAAGCATATCATTCGAGGAATAACTGCGATAGGACCTTTTTGTTAACTCATCTTTTAAGAGAGTAATCGCATCATAGTTCTTTGCATATTCTTTTTATCAAATCCTGAGCAGAGGCGGGTTTCTTGATAAAACACATGGATGGATATGAATCAGGAAACAACTCCTTCAAAGCGTCGAAGTATACCTCAAAAGCTGTCATAAAGCATACCTTGGTTTTCTTGCCATTCTTGCCTTGTTCACCGCCAGTTACACTGCTTTCGCCTGCAGCAGCAGCATCAATCCTTTTTTGAAGCTCTTGATATAGCTCAAAGCCGTCCATCTTGGGCATCCTGATATCAAGCAATATCAAGTCATATGCAGAAAGCTTATCCTTGTCGCTATTGAAGCTAGAAAGTGCAAGCAATGGATCATTAAATGTAACAACCTCAAAACCGCCATAATCTTCCAATGCTTCTTTCAGAGAGAAAGTGACGTCTTCCTCATCATCTACAATGAGTATTCGACCGCGGTTTCTATGAGGAGGTTCTATACTAACTTCCTCTGCACCACTTTCTTTCTCCTTCTGTTCAGACAATGTCGGAGAATATATGTACGAAATCAATCTATAAAAGAATATTGGTCTAGTTTCTTCTAGGTTGCGAAGGAGAAGACAACATCATCGAAATGCGAAAAAGAAGCAAAAAAAATCTGAGGCTCAGCAACAATAGCTTCCGGGTTAGCTGATAGAGGGCTGGAACAAAAAAGTGTCAGAGCTGATAGTAGTAGCTTCAAATGCTCAGGAGAACGAATGTTCAATAGGTTTATTGGCTAAATTTAGTTCAGTAATATGCAAGAGAAAGAGAGCCAAAAAGAAACGTTGAACCTGTAACCAAAGTTAATTCTAAATTAGATAAGGAATTGCGGGAATGGGAAGTTGAATCAACTAAAGGCGGAGGAGACCTTCTATTCCAATTCAAAATAAGAAATGCAATACCAACAGCAACGGTTCCTATTGAGCCTATTATGAGCAAATTAAAATCTCGCTGCTGGTTGATAAGTGACCCCACAGATCCTTGGATATTGTGAGGCGTTACAATGTAAATAACGGCAAAATTATCTCCACTAAATGAGACTGGCTGGTATGCAATTGTGCTTGTGTTATCCTGAAGGGAAATATCTCCAGATCCAGCGGCTCCTTGAAGCGAGTCTCGCAGAAAAGAATTGAAACTGTCTCTTATTTCTAGTGGAATTACAGATTGGAACTCGTTTCCAAAAACATCCTTGCCTGTGTAGGTCGCATTGCTAGAGTACAAAATTATACCATTTCTGTCTAACATTCCAAGCGTGCTTCCATACTTTGTCAGTAGTTGGCTTTGCAAAAGTTGACCTAGTTGGTCAAGGTCAATGGCTGAAACGACAACTCCATTAAAGACTGAGCTATTATTATTCTGGGCAGTATCTAAAATTATAGGATGAGCAATATACAGTCGGGGGACCCCATCAACTGACTCTATTAGACTGCTAAAATATGATCTGAGCGTATCTCGAGGTTGAGAAAAATATGCTCTAAAGCTTTTATCGTCCCCTGCATACTGCTCATATATTGTCTGGTTTTCAAATGCATTGGCCCATAATAGCCTTCCATCTTTGTCAAGCCAAAAGTAGCTTGAAGTAATATTGCTTGTACTTCCTTGCGCATCAGAGAATAGCTCTTTTGAGCTTTCGAGATCTTGATTTTGTATCGCAGGAATGTTAGATAGGAGTGCGAGATTGCTACTCACAGCTTCTATATTGTTTTTTAAGTTTCTTGCGATGTCATGAGCCTGTATTTCGGCATTAGAGCTTATGTCCTGTGCGCCAATTTTCCTTATCTGATCTGAAGTAAACACGGAATACTGATATGATGCAATTGAAAGACCAATTGCTATTGCACCAACAAGCATAAGAACGAACATGCTAGGGCTTCTGAATACTTTCTGAAACACAATCAAGGACAAACGTATGGTGCAACTAGATAAATCAATTTCTCAAAATGTTCTAGCGGAAAATACGTGGTTCTTTATTCGATTTCTTCGAATAAGATAAGTTTTACTAGTAGCCAACGTAATTACAAAGCTGGTGTGTCGGACCGTAGAACGGTGATGATCTGTGACGATGAGGCAGACCTGCTTTACCTTTTCAAGTCCGTACTTGAGCCGACCTATCATGTTCTTGCTGTAGAATCCGGCAGGGGTTGTATAGAGAAATTTATTGACGAGAAGCAGAAAGGAAAGAAGGTGGACGTTCTTCTCCTCGATTATAAACTTGGAGACATGCTAGGAGACGTCGTAGCTTGCAAGATACATGAGCTAAATGGAGTAAAGACATTCCTTATCAGCGCCTACGAATTAGAACAAACTTTAATTAATCGCCTTATGGAACGGCGGTGCATTGTAGGGGTTATGCGAAAGCCATTACGCATGTCTGTAATGGTTAAAGAAGTGGAAAAGGCAGTCGCTGCTAACTAATTTTAGTTGAAATGCTATGAATTTTTTCCGCCCTATTCGAAGCTTAGAAGCTGAAGCTTTAGAAGGGCAATGGGTTAGCACGAGTTAATGTTCTTTAGTGCAGAAAATATCTCAATTAGTTTTCAAATATTTCCCATCATATGGATTGCTTCGTGACCTAGGTTTCACTCTACTGTGAGAGTTAACTAAAAATTCTTCTATTTAAATTATCCCAATTATGCTTCTAGAAGGAGTTGCAATGCAGAGTATCAGATGTGTGTTTTGTTTTAGGCAGGGGCATATGCCACAGGCTGAAGGAGGGCCTATTGAGAAAATTGAGAAGTATGACATCTTGAAAACATCTACTTGCATTAGTACCATTTTGTTTTGTGGCAACACATTGTAAGCTCAATAGTCCACCATGAAAGATCCTTCGTTACTAAAATTGTGCATTAGGGATCGCCCTAGAGATAGCCTGCATAATAGTTAATATTTTCTAAAGCATTTCTTGATAGTACGACAGTATAAGGAATGTCAATAAATGTCAATAAATGCACGGAATATTTCCCTGTCATTGCCATTATTGCTACTGTTAGTACTATCCATAGCAGTCGGAGGAAGCGTTGGTAGCGGATTTGGGCAAGATACAGCTCGTAATATTACCATTAGCGATATCGTCGATCTCGAAGCTAATATGACAGGCAGAGACCAAGGAGCAGGGGAAGATGGCAACGATGACGACGACAGCAATTTTCCACAACTCAATGACATTGGCAGTGACAACGATAACAGCAGTGGTAGTGGTGGCAGCAGTACTAATAGAACGTCATCATCTTCATTATCGTTGTCACCTACTTCATCTCCTTCTTCTCTCACAACAAGTCAAGCACTCCTGATAAACGAAATCGAGCTCAACCCTCCAGGAGAGTACGATGAGGGAAAAGAGTGGCTTGAGCTGTATAACCCGACGGATGTTGACATTAACATTGGCAACTTTCAGATAAGCACTGCTTCTGAATCTGCAACGATCAAGCTGCCCCCCGATGTTATAATTGAGGCTGGCCAAACATATGTGATAGACCTAAAAGAACAGATCTTATCAAACACTGTAGAGAGCCTTGTCCTTGCAAATGCAGCAGGCGATATACTGGATAGAACACCTTCCCTTGTTGATAGGAGCGACGATAGCCATACATGGCAAAGGATCCCTGATGGTAATAACGAGTGGCAGTTTGTTGAAAATACCGAGGGCAACTCGAATGGTGATGATGGCGGCGATCATATCCCAGATACTCTCAGTACAATATTGGATAATGTAGAAAATGCCCGGGACAACCCCAATCGTGATGATGATAATAATAATGATCATTCCGAAACTCTCAACACAATATTAGATAGTATGTATTCTGGATCGGAAGTAGCAGAATGCCATGGGTCTGCAGGCTGCATTGAAGGTGTAGCGACCAGAATAGTAGACGGAGACACACTTTATGTGAGGTCAAATAGCAGTGTGTATAAGGTTGACCTTGCCCTTATCGAGGCTCCCTCGAGAAGTGAAGAAGGGTTCTCCGAGTCTACAGCCTTTACACGAGACCTCTGCCTTGGTAGCACGGTGCTAGTGGATCAGGATGACAAACTGCTGACATCAGCTGATTCAAACATCATAGCCAGGGTATACTGCTCATCAAGCAACCTGAACGAGGAGCTTTTGGATAATGGTTATGTAAGGCTTAACATGCAGCAGTGTTCAACAAGTGAATTTGCTACCGATTCTTGGGTAAAAGACCATGGCTGCTAGGTCTTTTTCTTCTTCTTTTTTAAGGCAGTCGGCTGAATGCAACTATAATTATTGTGACAGTGTTACTGCAATAGTTAAAATCTGACACATCACACTAAGGACACTGCATGCTATTGACATACACCTAAATGAAGACTGGATCTATACAAAGAAATCCTAACTCGTATAAGTGTAAATATTAATGAGATAATGAAGTGAAGGGGAGGCCCAAGCTGGGTTTAATCATAATAGCTGGATTTATTGGAACAGTATTTGATATACCCCTGGTTTTTGCACTTTCAGCAGAAAGCTTCCTCACTATAGAACGAGCTAACGTCTCAATAGAGGATGATGATCTCACAGCCGAGTTGATGGTCGAAGGACTACTAATTCCAACCGATGGAAGCGAAGGAGCATTTGGTTATGGAATTCTTACAGAAGACGGAGATGCTATCCTAGTTGCCCATACGCATTCGGGAGTACTAGACAGCGAAGAGCAAAGCTATATGGAGGATCCTACCTGGCATACTCATCTTGTAAGGCTTGGAGATGTTGAGCAATGTGGAGAAGATCAAGGAATAGTAGACATTACATGGCAGTCTCCAGGGGAGGTAGAAATCAACGATAATATAGCAACGATCAGCGATGTACCAACAACTGATGAATTTGAAGGATGGGACAGTATAACTGGTGGACAACTATCATCAATGACATTGGGAGAAGCTGTATCGGAGGTTATTTCATTTAAATTAGACCCCGTCTTTGATAAAGAAGACGGATTAGAAGCTATATGTGTGACTGATATAAGGTCAGCAGAGGAAGAAGTTAACCTGGATTAGACTCATGCCTTTTGTAGGGTACTGCCCGCAAATTATACTTAATACAGTTAGACGTCGTAGCACACATTCATGCTATCAAATTCTAGCTATCTCATCATGTTTGTTGTTAATAGCCCAATGAATAAACTGATAGCATTCCATACACATTTTTCTTTCCTGTGTATGATCACAGGCATAAGTAATATCGGTAACCCCCCCACACCTATAGCAAACTTCCAATTATTTGATAACTATAAACTCACAATAGATAAACTATATGATGAGCTCAGAAAATGTTGACAATTGTTGCCTTTTTCTGCCTGTAAGCTTCTTTAGAAGAATGTTACCGTCACTCAAAAATCCATTTGTATTAGAAGAATCTAGGTAAGAAGTGACAGCTTTAATTGTTAACAGATCCTGCCTTCAAGCAACTGAGCACACTTTCCGTATTTCCTGTACGTCTACTATTGGCTATTGGATTCCAAAAATTTCACCAATTCTCACGCTAGAATCGATAAAGTATTTGCAAAGCCCTGTTTTTATATAGTAAGTCGAAAAATCCTTAAGCGATATAAAGGTATTCAGAATAGAGAAATTGAACTATTGTTAACTTTCTAATTTTGTCATCTTCTGCCTCTTGTCTTATTTTTGTGTTCATAAAGAACATAGATTCTTAACGATTCAATTATGATTACCGATAACGATGAGCATATCGCTATATTCTTATTCCTATGCTCAGCTCCACTGGCCAATTCCACATCAGAGTCCTATTTTTTCTTTGCCCCTAGCTCATCATAGCAGACCTCAGTGTTGTTTACATTACAGCTGCACAATGAAATAATCAAAAGTTCATGGAATAATGCTCAAATCAATCGCTCGCTCATCCCTACCCATGTTGTTCTGGTATCGTTCTAATTCTGCCCTGTTAGAAAACCCATGATCATATATCATGCATTTGTGAGAAGATTCTTCTTTTCTCTCGTCAAACATTTCATTCCCTCTCTTTTTGTTGTCATACATGAATAAGCATATACTATTTAATATGAAGAGCCAGCATAACCGCTTGCTTATCTTAGCTCAGCATAGGAAAGCATAGATGATATAACTGTGGAGAGAGAAGAAGTATGACAGAATACATGATAAATGTGAAAAGCTATAGCTGTTACAGTAGGGCTATAACATAACAATATATCTTAAACCTAATGAGCGAGAAATTACTATACTTAAGTTTAGGACGGCTAGCCTTTTGAAGGCCAATGTCATACATACTGACTTGAGCCCATGTGGAGGAGCTGAAAGGTTAAGCCTTGTTACTATGCATGCATTGTCTCTAAAAGGCGTGAGGTTTGACCTTACTACATGTGTTCAACCAAACATCAAGAAGTTAGAAAAGGCATACGGTCCCAAAATAGCTTCTATTGTCAACAAAGCAGAAAAAGTAAATATCCTAGAATCCCTTGAAGAACCAATTATTGATAGCATCATTCAAAAAGGGAACTACGATATTACCGTAAATACGGATGGAGATACTCTCCCCTTTTATCATCATTCATTATCCAAAAATAATGCTGTTACATACTGCCATTTCCCTACTGCAAAATATCATATAGATTCAGAAAACCTTGAATACATTAGAGATATAAGGATATCAGGCTTCACCCAAATTTTTGATAAAGAATACTCAGAAAATAAGGTGGTTACTAATCTTGGCCTAGAGACACAACAGAGGGTAAAGAAATATTTCGAATTTCTCAGGGAGAAATATCACAACTTAATGAAAAATACTCTAGTGCTTACTAATTCCAAGTATAGTCGTAATGCCATCTTCAAGGCTTTTAATATTGAGGCCAAAATACTCTATCCCCCTGTAGACACGGATATTTTTCGTAGGGAAGCATTGGGGTCTAGTCAGAGAAAGGACATGATTCTAGTCATCTCTAGAATAGCGCCGGATAAACAGATTGAAAATGCAATTGAGGTGGGAAGGATAATGCGAGATAGAGGTATTAACAAAGTCATGGTTATTGTTGGAAACTTGCATCATTATGATCGCCCCTACTATCTAGAACTGAAAAAAAAGATTGCGGATTATGATTTGTCTGAGTATATCAGTCTTCAAACCAATATGAGCTTCCGTAAAGTTATTCAACTAATGCGATCAGCAAAGGTTTACTTTCATCCACGTATAGACGAACATTTTGGCATCTCTATTATCGAAGCAATGGCCTCTGGACTTGTGCCAGTCGTTTCAGATGTCGGCGGCCATACTGAATTTGTCCCATCCAAATATCATTTTCATACGCTTAACTATGCAGTCGATATCATAGCTTTGGCGTTTGAAGCAACAGATCCAGAAAGAAGGGCCATCAGTAATTCTATAACTAAGTTTTCTAATGCATGTTATATTAAATCCTTCCACCATATATTATCAGAATTACTCAATAAGGATATTGTTGATATTGAGACAAATAGTGATCTAGAATACATTTATGTGGATAGAGAGCCTGAAAAATCTTAAGCAATTTATCATGCAATGAGGCTAAATTTTATCTTCCTGACTTCTGTATATTTGACAACGATTTCTCTGCATGACAATTGCGAGAAAAGAACTATCCTCCATATCTATATTGCAATTACGAATGCAATAATAGAATATGTTATCCTACCTTCCACATCTGAGACAATAAAAAATTAAAAAAAGTAAAATGGTTTTTGTTCTTACTGTAGCTTTCTCACTAACCCAATGCATGCAGCATGGGCTACCTGGAACTAGTGGTCCAGCTGAAGAGGTTAACTTCTGTTCCAGCACCCCCTGCTTCTACTATACGGAGTTCGTGGTTTCCGTCAGGAAGGCCTATAATGGTAATTGGACTACCGTCGCAGTACACAGGTAGCGTGTCTATCCAACATTGCAATTCTGTGCTGTATACACTGTCTGAGTAACCTGAAATACTGATCTGCTCCGATCTTGCTACACCATTGCTAATACTAATTTCACTTCCTCCACCATCTATTGCCTTAAATGAGGGTGCCAGAGGGGCAGTCGCCTCCAGCATAAGGCCAGCGCTATCAGTTGTGCTGCTCTTGCTGCCAAAGATGCTACCTCCAAGAGAATTTAGATATGGGAGAAGAAGAATACTGGCGAATACAACTATTCCTACTCCAACAGCCATGAGAAAGATTACTATTAGCCTCTCCGTTTTGCCCTTGTTTGTCTCTTTTATGATTGGTACTGATCCAGGTCCAAGACCCTGATCACTACTCAATTTTTCTGGGAGCATTTCTTTGCTCATAGTATTATCTATAGGTGACTGCTAGATTAGGTCTGCTTAGAAAATAATACCTCAAAGAAGAGTGTTTTCAAACTAATAGCTAAAGTAGCTTAATGATGATAATTGATTAGCACTTATTATAAGAATGCATTTATTATGCGTAGCTCTGCCGAAACTGAGAAAGGCTAGATAATTTTAATAAAAAGATCTATTTTACATGGTTTCACTTAATGCTCAGGGATTATGCCAGCTATTTTTTCAATGCAAGCCTTTGGACACCTTGCAGGAATCCCGGGTAGCTACATAATTTCCCTCCATGACTTATCGAGGAAGAATCAGAGGAAGTACTGATATAAGGTCGGTAAGCAATTTACATTTTGTCATAGTTTACAAATCTTTTTGGCATAGGTTCTACAGAAGAGAAATTTTTTGCCATGAGTGCAGAAATAAATAGCTGAATCCCTTTAGGATACAGACCCAGTAAGCGGCAACTCCTACTTCTATAAAACAATCATGAATTGTGACAATATTTTTCTAGTATTCTTAATGTTCTTCCCAATTAACTATTTTGTTATGAACCTAGGAGAAGCAGCAATGTATGTGGCAGTCGGCTTTGTTCCAACGCTGGTTGCTTTAGAAATGGTATTCAGAATGGGCAGAGCGATTGGAAGGCGTGGAGAAATTTCGTCCCTACTCCAGAATAAACTAAGATGAAGATGCTGTTTACATAAAGCATAAAGACACTAGTGGTCTCATTCAAGAGCGCGGTCTCTGATATCTCTCTGTCTATCTTCTTTTTATCGATCAGCAAAAAAGGACAGTCGTCTCATGCATGACACTATTGCTGCGGAAAGATATGATCTATTATTGCGGCTGGAAATGTTGTACAGAAATTGAAGTTCCATATCATCTCAATGAAGTTAATGAATTGCTGTCAGGACTGGGTATGACGAGCACCCACCAGCAGTCAGTAACTGCACAACAGCAGAATGTGACACGTGGCAATGTCACTACTACAGCCGGCGGTAATGCAACAAATGTCACCGCTGCAGGAGAAACAACAACACTCGGCGGTCCAACAGCTAGTCAAGGTGAGGGAGCAGGTGGCGGTACTGCGGGGGGTGGAGGAGCAACAGGCAGTTACGGTTATTGATGAAGAATAACAACAACAGATAAGGATGCCCGGGGTATGTATTCACTCTCCTCCTAATTTTTTTCTTTATGTATAAATTTATAAAGCCAATCTATCTTGTTCTCTCCTATCTGCCACTTCACTATTGGAAATGTGCAGGACTTATTGAGAATTGGTCACAATGAAATGAGCAGTATAGGCATAAAGTTTCTCAGATAAGATCATCTTGAATAAGATGACTTCCTTCTCCTACCTTGCAATGTATAATATCGAGTACTCCACGCACGTCTCGAACTGTTCTAATTACTCGTTCAACATGTTTTGGCATTGTAAAGATATGCACATTTGGACCTGCATCTGTTCCGGCATATGCAGGTATACCATCATTACGAAGGTTTGCTACTTTATCTAAGATATTCTCCGTCACCTTCGTCCAATAATCAAGTGACGGTGTTGTCTTAAGGCATACTTGTCTGAAAAGATAGTTTTCTTTCTCGTATAATGCTCCAAGCGTTCCGATATCTCTTGCCAATAGCGCTTTAGTTATTGTATTTATATGGTGATTTGCGATGTTTACAAAATCTGAATAAAAATGTTCAGGACAGGTCTTTTTCGACAACTTCATTCCCTCAATCGATCTTATCTTTTTTGGACTAGAACTGACCATAGCAATAACATTGCGAATGTCCCAGTGATTTTCATCGAAAAGCTGCTTTGAATATGAAGACTCATCACTATTGCCTTTCTGCCAAATGACAAATCCCCCAAAGACAGAACGTGAAGCAGAACCGCTCCCTTTTCTTGCCAGGATGGATTTCAATCTAGTATCGCCACTCTTGCCAATCAGACCTGCAAATGCTTCGGCTAATGCAGATGCACTTGCTGCTGAACCTGCAAGCCCACTACCGATGGGAAATGACGTTCTTGTGGTAACTTCGAGCTTCTCCCTGAATCTTGTGTATCTTCTCATAGCGTTAAGGTGATTAACGAAGTGACTGTAAATTTCTCCCTTATTCTCTGTCCCATCTAAAATGACCTTATCGCGTTCGGACGATCCTGCTGTTCTTATAGAGATTATATAGTCAAGTGGATGGTTTATCCCTTGCAAAGTGGCTGACAGGCTGGATCTGGTAGGTATTCGCAATGTATCATTTTGATTTCCCCAGTAGATCACAAAAGCCTTATTTGGATGTGACAGAGCTGTGATAGAGCTGTTCTTATCAAAGGGCATCAATATGAACTTGGTTTTGATAGCTAGTAAATAGATATACCAGCAAACACATAGAACTGAAGCAGGGCATTTTAAATGCGACGGCAACCAATCACTCCTATTGACACGCGTAATATTGTTAAAGAAAGCCAAAAAAGGATAAAGAAAGCTCTAGTCGAAGGTTTTGAATACCATCATCTGGCGGTTGCTAAATCAGACCAATTCTTGAGAAGGCATACTTCTCAAAGGTTAGAGTTTGCTGTGATATACCTTGATTTGGTAGGCTCCACAAGATTGAGTACTGAGCTGCCACCTGATTTTCTTTCAAAGATAGTCACGGTCTTTTCGCAAGAAGTGTCTCATATCATCGAATATTTTGGCGGGCTTGTCCTAAAATTTGTAGGAGATGCGTCCATTGGTTATTTTCCCTATAGCCAAAACCTCAATGACATAGTATTGTGTGGTGAGTCGGTAGTGTACGTCGTAAGAAATGCCATAAACCCACTTCTTTTACAAATGGGACATGCAGGAATTGAAGTTAAAGTAACCTCAGACTATGGACAACACACAGTTGTCCGGTACGGATCAGATCGTGAAAGATCTCATGTCGATATAATCAGTGCAACTATGAATCTTGCAGCAAAAATGCAATCTGTCACAAAAGGTAGTCAAATGGTCATCGGTAATTCACTTTATGGAAAGCTAAACTATGAATTTCGGCAGATATTCGAAAAGGCAAACCTTGAGCAAATTAAATGGGATTACCATAATCTGGCAGAGCAAAAGCCATATCAATTGTATATTGCTACTTTCTGATGCATGATTAATGCTTACATTACCAAATATTATCCGATGCAACATGGTTCTAGGGTGCTCGTCCATGTAAAATCCTCTAGAACTATCTGTGCTGGTATTTTTAAATTAAAGAAATTATTGAAATGACTATAATTGCAATTCCCTTCTGAGCCTGAAACAACAAAGGTCCTACGAGGTGGCGAGGACACTACACGTGCTGTGGTTTTATTTTTCACAAATGCAAACTGGGTGAATGCATGTGCAGACTCATTAGCCCCCTCTGTTGCTATGGGCGTCGAGCCTATAAGGGAAAGTTATGAGAACCTCAAGATTCGACAGGTTAAAGTCAGATGGATAACAGAGATTACAAAGGATAATCTTTCTTATTGCAAAGCTCTGATGCAATATGCAGAGCTTCGTCATCTGGATGGAATCAAAGGAAACTTTGGTGTTAGCGATACTGCGTATATTGCCACTGCCAACGTGAGTAAAGCAGAGCCAGTACCTGAGCTGATATATAGTACTGTCAAAAGTGTAGTCGAACAAAACAAGAATATCTTTGACACTTTGTGGAACAAAGCAGTTCTGGCAGAGGACAGGATAAGAGAAATTGAAGAAGGAATGACAAGAGCCGAAACAAGAGCTGTAAAAGATACAAAAGAGATTGTTCAGGAGACCATAGGATTGGTTCGCCGTTCAAAGCAGTATTCGGTCTGTTCTACATCCGATGGACTACTCTACGCTTATAATTACGCCTTTGATGCCTTCAAGGAAATACTTGAAGTCCATAAGAGCGGCAAACATGCAGGCATAAGATGGGTTACAATGATCGAGGATATTGAATATGACAAGCTCAGCAATGTGATCAAAACCTTCATGCAACTAGGGATGCAGATTAGGCATGTGACTAATATTCCCCCCATGAGCTTCGGCGTATCACAAAAAGAAGTCGGCGTCACGGTCGAGAGTATGCAAGGTGGGTCGATGAATACTAGTGCCATATTCAGCACTGAATCAGCAATTGTTGGACAGTTTGCAGCTATTTTTGAAGAGCTTTGGAACAAGGGTATTAATGCCAAGGAAAGAATTGAGGAAATTGAAAGCCAAACAAAGACATTCATTGAGATTATTCAAAATCCAAGCGAAATTCAGGAGAGATACCGCGCCTTAGTTGCCTCAGCGAAGTACCAGGTTCTTCTTTTTTTACCCACGACTACTGCATATATAAGGGAGGAAAAAATCGGTATTTTTGAATCCCTCGAGGCAGCCGCTTCTCGAGGGGCAAACATACGGATATTGTTACCAACTGATAAGGAAATAGAGGAAAAAATAAAGCAGAAGATAGAAATAAAAAAAGGCTTTGAAATTCGCAAGATCAAAGCAGCTGCTACGACTGAAGCCAGATCAAAGATACTCATTGTAGATAATAGGACTTATCTGATGGTTGAGCTCAAGGACAATTCAAAAGAGACTTTTGTTGAAGCGGTCGGTTCTGCAATCATTTCAAACAGCAAATCTACGGTCTTATCTTATGTCACCATGTTTGATAGCCTGTGGAAACAAGCCGAACTCTATGAAAAGCTGGAGGCCCACGATAGGATGCAAAAAGAATTCATTAATATTGCAGCTCATGAGCTGAGAACACCTACTCAAGCAATACTTGGTTATGCAGAGCTCCTACAGATTGATTCTGGAGATCACGCTGAAGACATGCTAAAGGCTTTGGCCAGAAATGCGTATCGTCTACAGTCGCTTATCACTGATATTTTAGACGTTGCAAGAATTGAATCAGGCACTTTGATACTAGAAAGAGAGACTCTGAATTTGACTAATTTAATAAGTAACGCCATATCCGATGC
>JBKPEN010000057.1:0-4755 GCA_046728425.1 Thermoproteota archaeon | reverse complement strand
TAAAGTGCGGTCATGGTCTAGTTTGGTTATGACATGGGCTTCCCAAGCCTATAACCCGGGTTCAAATCCCGGTGACCGCATCTTTTACACCAGTTCAAACATAGGTGCAAGAAAAAAATAACAACAACAAAACAAGAAGACAGATACGATGATGACCCTCCGAAAGGAAGAAGAACAAATACCAGATAGTGTTTCATTGCTGGCCGCTTTGAATATTAAATAGCAATAGCAATAGTCATATTCATAATTAAAGTCAAGTATCCTTCTTAGCTCTCCTCATTGTTAACCAAAACCAGAGAATCTGCTTTCTAATCAAACATCACTTCGAGGTCGACAGGAACCCCCCTCATGTCAAAAGCTTTTCTTTAAGACCGATCATAAACCAATATCATTATTTTTTAGCGCAAAACTTTGAAATTAGCAGAGATTAATTAAAATTCTTCTGTAAGATTATAACCCAAATTACATCAAACTCTCTTTAAGCGCATTATTAGCGCCTTTGCTACTTTGGATTTCTTTCAGTCAGATATGGACCACATAACATATGCTGCAAGACCATTAGTTAGAACCCGTGAAGACAAAAAATCATCATCTCCTCGTTCTATTAATTGACACAGATAAGTGATACCATGGTGTAACCTCTCTACAGCAGATGTGGTATGAAACAAAAATCAAATAAAACAAAACAAAAAATTTCATTATCCATAAGAGATAAGCTAAGCACCACATCAGATGAAGAGAAGATGATGGAAAACAAACAAACTCTATTTCAGCATAAAGCTCTTTCCGCTCCTAAATGCTATTGCCCTTGCCGATGATCTGTCCCGTGCTCCACGCCTGTTGGCGTCAGTGTTTTGCGGCAATGATGTTCCATGTTCGTCTACTATCTCAATACTAATGCTATCTTTGAACTTCATTTTCAGCATACGTGCAATCTGTATTGCCATAGCGATATTGCCGTCGCCTATTTTCACGACTTTTTTTCTTGATTCTATACCGCCAAGCATAGCCGCGACATGGTTAATTGCGTCCTGTGGCGAAGATTCAACAACTGCACTTGCGATCTCATGATGCATGTAGATGGCAGATATTCCGATCCTGCTGCCTGGATCTATCCCTATGGTCAGTTGATCATCTATTACCCGTTCGCCTATGATGCTTCGCAGGATCTTTGCCTTGGCAATTGCGGGGTATTTTTCAAGTTCAGTATCAATCATTACGACGCCTTTCTTGTTGACAATGCTAGCCTCATCTTGCGTAGTAATAATGACTTTAGCATTTGATACTGCAGCTTCCTCTGGAGATAGCGAGTCAAACTGTAGCTCCATTAGCCTCAGGGCACATGTTATTTTATAGTATGGACGGCCGCGAACAGTTGCTACCGTGATCTTTTGATATGAAAGCTCCTCCTCGGTCAGGGGCGTTTCATCAACATGAGTTTAAGCAAGAAGTACTTTTAAAGCTTATGGATTAGCTAACTGGTTTGCCGTCTGAGGTATATTTCCTGATCTTGGTTGGTTGATGCATGGAAGAAGAAGAAGAAGAAGAAGGTTGTGACTTAGTTTCCACCTTTTGTGTAGCCATTGGCATAGTAGCAGTAGTATCGCCCAGAACTGCCTGGACTATACTATCAACCGTTGCGTCAAATGATGCTTTAATGTTCTTCCTAATGTTGGCAAGGTTAGCTCTTCCGATCTCACCTATTTCTTCTGATTCAGCCTCAGCTTCTGCTCTGGTGTTATCTACAATTTGCTTGGCTTCCTCGTTCGCAAGGGTGATTATTTGCTGCTTTAGATTCTCAATTTCTTCATCAGAGTGGGCAATTATGCGCCTTCTCATTTCCTCTACGCGGCCATACATCCCATCGATATCACTTTCAAGCTCAGATAAAGCATTGACAATGGTTTCGACTGCAGAATGTGAAGTTGGTGGAGGAATGTCAGTGTGCGCTGTTTTTCCCTTGGCCAAGATATCTAAAATCAAAAGTAGCAAAGAGGGATATTAAAACTAAGTGGCTATGTGGCAAGACTAAGTATGGCCTGCGCCATATCTCCCTTGCTCTCAGTCAAGGCCTGTATTGCCTTTTCCCTAGAAACATTAGCTTGTTGCATGACAAGTATAACATCCTCTTCCTTGAATGCAGGGACCTCACGCTGTTTTTCTTCAATGTCTGATGCAATAACTTGAAAGATAGTGCTATCCTTACCTTTCATTTCGATTACCTGCGGCTTGATGAGGTATAGCTCTTTTGTCTCAGTCTTGATAATCACTTCTTCTACATTATCCATCGTCTTCATGTCAAGGCCCATCTTATCGAGCATGCGCCTCATTTCACGATTGCCGCGCATCATATATTGTGTCTCGATTACTCTGTTCTACCTTTTATTCCTTGTCGAACCTTTACTGCTACTCCTTTTTGATATTGTTTCATAAGTCTTGAGGAGAACATTGCGATGCCTACAGCTATCACCCTTCTGCTACTATTATCACTACCTCCACCTTCACTATTGCCATCAATAACTGCGACGTCCGACCCAACTTTGATGTTAGAACCGCACCATTTGACATGCTTGCAGAAAAGGGATCGGCCTTCGCTTACAAATGGCACGGCCTCCTGCACGGGCATAATGCAGTTCTCCCAGAACTGCTTACTATTGTCGAGCAGATACTGGGCGCCCATAATAGTGAGTGCAAGCCCGCCATCGGTTCTCAAAGTTACAGCCAATCTGCCATCTATGCTAAAGTTCTTTATTCGGCCAGTCCGCCTTGAAAAGTCGAATTGGATATCAGCTGGCAGGGCATCTGAGACTCCTGCTCCAAAAAGGGCATCGATGTGCCTGTGCACTTTTTCTCTTGGATCTATTGGCAGGGGGTTCAAATGAGGATATATTTTCTATATACCACATAAATATGGTTGTGTTCGCTGCCCTATCTATATAGATTCAAGGAAAGAATATATAGAACAGATAGAGGATCTATCCCATTGAATTTGAATAAAATGTATAGCGAAGTTGAGGGCAACAGTAAACACCTTTCACAAAGCGAAGAGACTAGGAAATTGCAATACACTGGTCGCTCTTCTTACATTGTATCTTTACCAAAGAAATGGATCCAGGACCTAGGCTTGAAACAGGGAGATCATGTCGTAATTCTAAGGCAAGGCAATTCTACACTCCAAATAGCACCAGCCTCAAAGAGGCTCATTAAAGAACAAAAGGAAGCAACAATTGAAGTAGGCAAGGATCACAACCCGTATTTTATTGCGCGCAAACTGATTGCTCTCTATTTCCTTGGCTTTAACGTGATCAATGTTGTTCCCAAGGAAGATAGATTGCTTGTAGAACAGAGAGAAGTTATCAAGAACATCATCAGACGCGTCCTTATGGGGACGGAGATCATTGCCGACTCAGCCACAGGCATCACCTTGCAAGTCCTTATTAATCTACTTGACTTATCAGTCGATACAGCATTCAAGCGAATGTTGCTCATTGCCAAGTCCATGTATCGTGACACGCTTCTCTCTCTGAGAGAAAATAATGTCGAGCTTGCACAAGAAGTAGTAAAGTCTGATGACGAGGTTGATAGATTCAGCTTTTACATAGTTCGACAATTGAAGATAGCAATCAAGAACGAATACTTGTTGAAAGAGATAGGGCTGGAGGAGCCGCGCAACTGCCTTGGATACAGACTGATAGCCAAGTCAGTCGAGCGGGTAGCAGACCATGCAGTTGTAATAGCCAAAGATGTCATAGAGATACGACAACCTCTCAACAAGGACATTGCGGATAAAATATCCAACATGAGCTATTTTGCTCTTGAGGTTCTGGATGAGTCATGTTTGTCAATGTTTAAGCGTGACTACGAAGCTGCTGATAGAGCTATTGAAAAGGCCCATAGGATAGATGAGATGGAAAAGGCGATATTGCGTGCGGTGTCTAAACCTCGAGATGTCAACGAACTATATAGAATCAAGCTGATAACAGAGAACATTCGCAGGGTTGCAGAATATGCAAGCGACATTGCAGAAATAGTGCTCAATATGACAGTTCAGCAGACTCTGAGAAAAGGCTAAATCCGCCCCTCACACATTTGAACTCAAATGTCCTACTGTGAGCTTTGCGGACACCAGACTTTTGAGAAAAAGATGGTAGTAGTGGACGGCACAATATTCAATGTTTGTATTGCATGCTCGAAACGAGGAAAGCCATATGCACCGCCGCAAATTGCAATCAAGAAGAAAAAGCCATTTGCAGTAAAACCGCAGAAGAATAAGATTAAGCTAGCAGATGAAACTATTCTTACACCTAATTTTGCAGGGCTGATAAGAGAAGCCAGAATGAAAATGGGTCTAACACATGAACAGCTCGGCATGAAGATGAACGAGAAGGCGCAGCTTCTCAAAAAGTTTGAAACAGGCTCCCTCAAACCAGACGAGATATTTGCAAAAAAGCTGGAACGCTACCTAGGGATCAAGCTGTACGTCAGCATTAATAACGATGATGAGGAATAAATGACAAATTACAAAAAGGCCATTCTCATAACATATCCTATAGAGGAGGCAATAAATGAAGCAATATCACTTGCCGATGCAGCTGGCTATTCAGTCATCAAGACTGTGACTCAGCGTCAGATAACAAAATCAAGATTTGGAATTGGTCGGGGGAAGGCGGAAGAAGTAGAAGAGATGGTCAAAGAGATCAAGCCGGATGTCATAATATTTGACGAGACGATTAAGCCAACTCAGATATACAATCT
>JBKPEN010000177.1:0-4373 GCA_046728425.1 Thermoproteota archaeon | reverse complement strand
GGTTGGAGGTAAAAGTAATTCCTAGGGATTCACTATAACGTCTACTAATGCGGGACCTTTGTGCCCAATGGGCTTGGTTCAACGCAGTTTCAACTGCTCAGGTCTTTCCGCATGGAGCCCTGTATGTGCTAAAGTTTGATTGGTTTGCCTTGAATGCTTTTAGCCTTACCTCTATATCTCATTTTTATAACCTAAGAGCAATCTAATCTTATGAAGTCTACTGCTAGAAAGGCGTTTGATTTTGTTGAAATCTCGGAAGTGCCTCCAAAGCCTAGGAAGACAGGAGTCATAGAAATTAGGGGCCCATACTATGCTCCTACGACCATAGGTTATGTGAAAGACCTTTTGGAGATGTGGGGAGACTATATCGACGGCTTCAAATTTGCTGGAGGGTCGATGCGCCTACTTTCAGTTGACATGGTAAAAAGCATACTCAAGAACTGCCATGACCACGAAGTCTATGTTTCTACTGGGGGTTTTGTCGAGCGTATAATAGTCCAAGGTACAGACGCAGTTGATAGGTACCTAGAGGAAGGCAAATCGTTAGGATTTGACATTGTGGAAGTCTCAAGTGGACTCGCCCCGATACCATTGAAAGACAAGGTAGAGATAGTCAAGCAAGTCAAAAAGATGGGCATGATACCCAAACCAGAGATTTCACTGATGATAGGGGCTGGCGCCGGCACTCACATAGTGGGATATAAGCCAAAGCTGAGGAGTGTTGATGACTTAATGGAGGAAGCAAGAGCGCATTTGAAGGCTGGAGCACACATAATGATGCTCGAGTCTGAGGGAATAACTGAAGACCTCCCTCCTAGCAAATGGCGCACAGATGTGATAAAGAAGCTTGTCTCAGAGTTTGGGTTTGAATCATGGATGTTTGAATCATCTGACCCTCCTGTTTTCAAATGGTATTTGAAGAACTTTGGCTCTAACGTTAACCTTTTCATTGATCATTCTCAGATTGTCGAATATACGGCCTGGAGAACAAAGCTGTGGGGAGATCCGGAGATATGGAAAGGAAAGACACTATCCTACAACTCAAAAAAAGAATGATAGTGCTTAATCAAAAGAACTTCTATAACTAGGACCTTTTTATCATTACAAAACTAGGTTATCATTATGGACATTAAGCATTGGCTCAACACAATACTGTCTGACAATAAAAATGCAAGAATGCCCTTGCCTCCTACTGAATAAGCATTGGGTCCATTTTTTGAACTTTTTTTATTTTTAGCGGGCCCAGAGGGACTCGGACCCTTGATTTCATCGTGAGGGTTTATTTCTCTCATTAAGACTTAGAATGCCATCATTAGCTTTAAAGTTTTGTCATGACGGCGGGTTCGATAGTATCCAAGACAGATTTGATCCAAAACACTGCCCCCTACAATATACTTCTGAGATTGACGTTTCTAACACTTTTGTTCAATAACTACCAGAAAATGTGCTTATTTTAATGCCATAGTTCCCCCTGATTGATAAAAGATAGACTGGGTGGGATTTGAACCCACGACCTCAGCGGCAGAGCCCTCTATGCGCTCTTTAACGATCATCCAACAGTAAGGGTCGACTGTGCTTCTTCTTTATATGCATCGCCTTTTTCACTATATGCTACTTTATAATCCTGAAACATTGCCTGTTTGATAATGTCTGCAAGCTTTTCAAGTTCTTCTTCATCATTAAGTTCTTTCTTGCGTTTTGGCTCTAATATTCCAAGCGAGAAAAGTTCATTCTGCCAATAGCGATTCTTGGCTTGTGGTTGCTGTTGTTGTTGCTCCGCTTCTTTCTTGAATAGTTTTGCCATGATAAAGATCTCACTATGGCTGCAGCCTATGCACTAGATACCATTTAACAAGTATAGAAGGGAATACTGGTTTTGATGTTCTTTCTGATTCTATAAATGCAAAAAATAGAGTAGATGATAGAATATTTGTCGTCACAGGGCTTGATTCATAACCTTTTCATTCAGTCAATTTTTTTCTTTTTTTCTTATTATCTTCTTAATCGTAAGCCTCACCAAGCAGCTGCAACAACAGAGTCAGCAGAAGATAATTGATAAAAACCCCTTTCGTTTCTTTTTCTTGTCTCTTTTTTTCTATCTATTTATCAAAAGAGGTATAGACTAGTTAGCTCTTTCGGATTCATGGAGATAGGTAGTGTAAATACAACAGTAGCATTAGCATCATTCTTCATTGCTTTTGCTATAATGTTGATTGGAATGCTGGTTGCAATACCACCAGCAGGAACAATAATAATCCAAGAAGCACAAGCACAGCAGCAAGAACAACAAACACGAGAAGAAGCACCCACAGAAGCTACTGAAAACATGCCAGATGGATCTTCAGAAATCTTAGCAACAGCAGACGATCCTTCTATGGAAAGAGGAGGAGACGATGTAGCTCCTGATGCTGATAATGAAGTGGATACAGTAACAGTGTGCATTGGTGTTCCGCCTAATCAAATTACGCAGGAAGTAACGGTAGGCGAAGCTCAATTTCTGGAAGAAACAATACCGGAAAGCCAACTTAGCAATGGCGCATGCGATGAAGAATGATGAGTTTGACAGCAACATATTACAATGGTAAGCGTATTGTCCTGTATTTGACGATCAAGCAAAAAGGACTGTGTCATCTATGTAGCCAGTAAATTGGGAAGCTATCGCCCATAGCAAAAAACATGGTAAACCACCGCGCTACTACCATGTTCGGTGTGCCAAAAGGATACATCTGCTTTAATTGAAATTCTTAGTTAGCTACTTTGCATAAGTTTGCTATAGTACTTAAGCAGCTTTGTTCTTCATTTAGACCTATTGCTATGCATAGATGATATTCTTATAACCCATATTCTGCAATTCTATGAGTACATATAAAGTTATGACATCTGCGAACAACAATGACAATAAAAGGTCTTCTCAGAATGCTCCTCCTCCAGAATCCTTATCGGTGTCACCCTCTTCAATGTCATTCACTCCTGCTACGCTGCACGCAATTTCAGTTGTTGAAGAGAAACCTGCTGTATCAAAACAGTCAACCTTCAGTAACACAGTCATAGAGAAAAGATGGGTTACAAAGACGGAGTTAGTAAGAGTCCCTGTGACATATGAAGAGATTTATGTTAATGGCAAACCTATGAGCAGCGGAGCAGGAGGAATTCTTTCAGATCTTAAAAAAGCATTATCTGGAAAAAACTATAATACAAAACAACAACTCAAAGAGATGAAGCCCGCAGGTCAGTTTGTACCTATAGGCGGAGGAGATATGGAAAAAATAATTCCCATCTTCGGGGAAAAGATAATAATAACTAAGAAAATGGCAAAATTAAACGATCTTGTGATTAGGAAAAGAAGAATAGTTGAAAACAAAAAAATCAGAGTGAACGTTACAAAAGAAAGTGTCAAGATAAAACATCCTAATGGCAAAATTGAAGACGTATCAGCCTAACAATACAAAAAGTGAGATAAATTTCCTGATCAACATTGAACTGAAGTTAACCTTTTTGTTATGCTGGCTCTAGCATCACAGACTTGATTTTTAGGCTTTTAGTCTAACGAAGAGGGCTTTACACCTATGAAAGAATTTTACAATATAGATCTAGGTAAGCTGACCAGATTCTGCTTCTAAGAGTATTGAGGGCAAGAAAAAACGCCGGATATTAAATATCATATTTTGCAAGCCATAGGTATGTCAAATACAAATGAATCAATTTCTTGGGATAATGTCATCAAGAAAGAAGCAAGAGGTGCTGTAGATGACTCTGATTTTGGAGAAGTACAAGAGTTAGGGCAGAATTATGTGCTAACAGAGAAAGGTACCCTAAGCAAGCACAAATACTACCTACCAAAATACCTTGTGCAAGGCTTTGACGGAGATACACTGTGGTTCAATGCTTCTGAAAGTGACTTGGAAGGATGGAAGCGCAACTCGGCACCAGATTATGACGAATATACGCGTTACAAAAAATCAGAAGAAATTCCACCAGATGTTGAAACAAGAATACCATTGATAGAAGAACGGCTAAATGTATCAAAGCGCACATCTACATCAGAAGCAACAATAACAAAAGAACCTGTTACCGAAACTAAGACTGTGGAAGTACCTGTTACACATGAAGAGCTTACTGTGGAAAGAAGACCTGCAAGTGAATCATCAAGAACAACTACTGAAAGACCAGTTCAATCCAAAACGGACACCAAGGTTCAGCTAACCAAAGAGGATGTACAAGTAACAAAAGAGCCTTATGTAAAAGAGGAGGTTGTAGTGAAGAAAAGACCAGTCACTGAAACCAAGACTGTAAGCGATACTTTGACAAGTGAAAAGGTTGATGTTTCAGGTAGCAAAGAGGAAGAATGATCAGAAGCGAGCAGTCTGACTGAT
>JBKPEN010000042.1:0-12346 GCA_046728425.1 Thermoproteota archaeon | reverse complement strand
ACATCATAGTGCTCCATATCACTTCTTTACCTCTATTGTAGGTCTCTGCTTTCTCAGTTCCTCAAGCAAGAGCGGTATCACATCTTCCATTTTTCCTCTTATGAATATGTCGCACTCGTCCTTTATCGGCGAGTTTTCATCTGGATTAATTGCCACTATAAACCCGGACTCCTTCATGCCAGCAATGTGTTGCATAGCACCACTTATTCCAACTGCAATATAGAGCAAGGGTACTACCTTGCGGCCGCTCGTTCCTATGACCCTATCAGGGATCATGTAGGTAGAGTTTATTCCTTCGCTCACAGGAAACGGCTTTTTAGATATTGGGAGCGAAATGCCAACTTCAGCTTCAATCTCTTTTGCAAGGTCAGATACCAGCTTGATATTCTGCTCTGGCGAATCCTTGACTCCCTTACCAAAACTTACGACAGCCTTGTGACTGTCAAAGTCGACCGCACTTTTCACTATTTTTCTATCAAGTATTCTTACCTGAAGGTCACGCTCATCAAATTCTGGAACATAGTCTACTATTATGCCGCGCCTTGATTTATCGGGCTCAATTGGGGCAAACACACCTGGAATTATGCTGCATGCTTGCGGATGGTATTCACGCTCAATGGCTGGGTTACGGTTGTCAAGGCAAAGAATAGTAGTCCAGAGGAACCCGGAAAAGTCTGGCCTGTACATTTCAAGCGTTTTTTCATACGTCATCGCTTGTCCCTTTGTCTTATGTTCATGTTTTATTTCCAAATCCTCAATAACAAGTTTGTTGATATCCGACGCAAGTCCTGATTCTAGGTCTGCCAGAACTGTAGAGGATAAATGCCTCCCTATACTATCCGCGCCAAAAAACATGTAGCGCGGCTTTACAAATTCAGAACTATCTGAAAACCCTGCCACCACATCTCTGCTCCTCGCTATCTGGCTTATCACCTTAGTATCAATAAGGTTCCTCCTGTATCGAAGCTCTGGGCTATCTGCGTAGATCACTGCGTCAGCGCCGTAAAAAATAAGCTCTTCGCATAACTTGCGAACATTATGTCCAAGGACAATTGCTACCACTTTCTCGTCAGAGGAATATTTCTTATTAAAACCATCCATAAGCCGCCTCGCCTCACCCAGCATTTCAAGGCTGACGGGGACCGGCACGCCGTCTTCATGTTCTATGACAACATAGAGGTGCTGATATTGAGAGAAAGAGACAACGTCAGAGATTGACATTATTTGATTACCATGCCTCCAAGCACTTCATACATGTTAGCCACCACCCTTCCAATTTGCTCACGGTTTGTTCCATCGATAACTTCGGCTTTTCTGCTAGCCTTTGCCTTAGGTATGCGCTCAACTTTGTATACAATTGTTGGAGAGCCGGGCAACCCAACTAGTTTTGGATCTATACCTAGCTGCTGTGTGTTTAAAACCTTCAAGAATTGCTTGTAGTTTTCTGCACGTGATCTTGCTTCTTTTTGGTATTTTTCAAAAGCAAGCCTCTGTGACACAGTGTTAAAAAATGCTTTGTATGATGGGTCTAGAGAGATGAAAACCGGGAGGGGTGCCTCTACTTCTTCAATTATATCATAAAACCCTTGAAGGGAGATCAGGCGCTTTGCCCTTAACAATCCACTCTGCAGATCGACATTATAATCTATGACATTGCCAAGGAAGGTATACCCCAGCTTCCAAGCAGTCTGGGGTCCTGTCTGACCGGTCTCCCCATCAGATGCTCTGTGCCCTGAAAACACAATATCTACTTTACCTTCTCCTACTTCTACTTTAGAGATGCCAGCCTTGAGAACTTCGGCAGTGGCAAGCGTGTCAGCACCTGCAAAGATCCTATCGCTATACAAATGAAGTTCGTCGGCGTCGCAAAGCAGTTGCGCTTGCTGTAGAGCGCTCTCTGCAATAGGTGGACCCATCGTTCCAACTGCAACGCGCGCACCATATTTGACCTTAGCGTAAAATGCGGCATTTGACGCTATAGCACTATGTGGTCCAAGGATGCTCTTTGTTTCTGCACGATTGAGCGTGCCATCGGCGTTGTAGCTAACATTCCCTTCAGAGAAATCAGGTTCTAGTTTCACAATAACTGCAACATTGAGTTCTTTTTTTGTTGTTCTGGCCAATACTTGTCATCACATCCTTTATCCCCTAAATTACTATCATTAAATTGTTTGTAAAGGAAAAAATTTATGCAGCGACCAACTTTTGAGTCGATAATGCTCTCAACTCTTCGTAAGCAGTCCTCATACGTTGATAGAAAGGAGGCATTTTGGGTGGCAGCATAGTGTATGCAATATAAAAGTCCTCTGCTTCACGCATGTACCGCCTTATCTTGTCATGTCCCTGCACGCGTCGGATGAATGACATGTTATTGAGCCTGTCTGCCAGCTTGATTACCTTGACGTCATATTCGGCATCACGAAGTATGTCACAGTATTCTAAAAAGCGCTCCAGCTGGCGCTCTATATCGTTTGCACCTGAATAGTTTTCGAGAGCTTTGATCTTCAGTTCGCTTGCAACGTTGCTGATCCTGCTGCCAAACCGGTATGCAAGATAAGCTTCAAATCCGTATGACTTAGATTCATATAGATTCAAGATTCTCTCATCGTCTTCCATGACGTCATGCAGAATTGCGGTTGCAATTTCTACGCTTGTGATATTGCGGTTGACCGATCGATAATGCGTTATGACATCCATCGTGACCGGCCATGTGTGAGTTTCAAGGAATGGCGAAGTACCATCTTCGCGCATTAGGCCAGAATGGACTTCTTCTGCAACCTCGACTGCACCCTCAATGTAATCGTCCAGTCGCACTTTGCCCTCCTCTTGCAGAAAATCCAAGAACTCGCGCTTGCCTACTCGAGGAATGTCGAGTCTGTTCATACCTATACATAACAGTGTAGTTGAACAAAAGATTTTCGAATTAGTTTTATCCGTCTTTTGGAGGACAAGTTTGCCAAAAAGAGGTCATTCATTGTTGTTTGGGCATTTGATAATAGATATCTGTTCGAAGTGGTGAACGGACATCTATATCTCTGACGTTGTCTCTTTCTCTCCCCCTCTACAAGGAAGCAATTGTAAATACGTAGATTAATCTATCTATTGTAAGAGAAATCGCCACTAAGAGCATATATTTTCCTTCTCTAAATGTGTCTGATGAGTAGATTTATTCCTCATCTAATAACTTTCTTGACAGAATTTTTTATAGTAGTATCTAAGTGTCCCTATGTATGATAGCATATTGCCAGGGACTACATCCTTCTTATAAGCTAGTGTACTGTACTTTAGAGACTCTGTAAAATACCCTCTATTAATACAAATGAGCAGGCATACAGCCAGACATCATGAAGAGATGAAGCTTATACAATTGATAGAATAAATGAATGAGAGGGATTAGCCATATAAGCCCGTTAGGAAAAATAGGTGTTCTAGCACTTTGCTTACCAGCTCTACTGCCTTTACTCTGGCAAAAGACGCCTTTCCTCCTAGCGGAGACCAGCCTGAAGCAATAGAGCAACTTGTTAGAGGCGTGCGCAAGGGAGGACGTCAGACCCTCCTCGGCGTGACTGGAAGTGGCAAGACGTTTACAATTGCAAATGTCATAGCAAGCACAAACAAGAATACGCTTGTGATTTCTCATAACAAGACCCTTGCAGCGCAGCTATATGCCGAATTCAAAGAGTTCTTTCCAAAAAATAATGTCGGCTATTTCGTAAGCTTTTATGACTATTACCAGCCTGAAAGTTACATTCCTCAGACAGACACCTATATTGAAAAGGATACTGAGGTAAATGAAAAGATAGAGAAGATGAGGTTAGAAGCGACTGCGATGTTGATGTCTGGCGAGCCCACAATAATTGTATCTACGGTATCATGCATATATTCACTTGGCTCGCCAAAAGAATGGGAGAAAAACGCAATTCCAGTAGCAAGAGGAATGACAATCGACCGCAAATTGCTAATTCACAACTTTATTGAAGCACGTTATGAGCGCAATGATTTATCACTTGTGCCCGGCAACCTCCGGGTCAAAGGTGACACCATTGATATCATTCCTGGATATTCAGATGACATTATCCGGATCTCGATGTTTGGTGACGAGATTGAGCACATAAGCATACATGACCATGTTACTATGAAAAAATTGCGCGACGTAAATGCAGTCAAGATATTTCCAGCCAAGCACTACATTACTGACGACAATTCTCGTGGCAAAGCTATTACTTCAATCAAGCGCGAGTTGGAGAACTGGCTTCCAAATCTGCCCTCAGAACTTGAAAGACAGAGGCTTATACAGCGCACAAAATATGATCTTGAGATGATAGAGGAGTTTGGCTATTGTTCGGGAATTGAGAACTACTCACGTCACTTAGACGGCAGAGCTCCAGGACAGCCCCCTTATTGCTTGCTTGACTTTTTTGGCGAGGACTTTTTGTTAGTAATTGACGAGTCGCATGTTACATTACCGCAGTTGCATGGCATGTATAATGGAGACTATACTCGCAAGAAAATGTTAATTGACTATGGTTTTCGTCTGCCAAGTGCGTACGACAACCGTCCACTTAAGTTTGAAGAGTTTGAGAACTACCTGAAAAATGTGATCTTTGTATCAGCTACCCCCGGTCCCTACGAATTAAAGAGTAGCTTGCAAGTCATCGAGCAGCTGGTTCGCCCTACAGGGCTTGTAGACCCCAAGGTTGAGATCCGGCCCACTAAAAACCAGATGGAAGAGTTGATAAAAGAGATAAAGAACAGAGCAGAGAAGAATCAGCGGACGCTTGTCACAACAATGACAAAGAGGATGGCAGAAGACTTGGCAGAATTTCTTGCCAAAAACAAGGTGCGAGTGCGCTATCTCCATTCGGAGATTGAGGGCCTTGAGCGTACGGAACTCATAAGGCAGTTGCGTCTTGGCGAGTTTGATTCGCTAGTAGGCATCAATCTGCTAAGGGAAGGCCTTGATATCCCGGAAGTTTCCCTTGTTGCAATTCTTGATGCAGACAAAGAGGGATTCTTGCGCAATACAACCAGCCTCATTCAGACCTTTGGTAGAGCAGCAAGAAACCTTGACGGTACTGTCATAATGTATTCTGATCATATTACCCAGTCAATGAAGCAAGCTCTCGAAGAAACAGAACGCAGACGCAAAAAGCAACTGGAATATAACAAGAGATACAACATAACTCCAAAGACAATAGTTAAGCCGATATCAGAAAGTATTAAGGAAATTGACGATGTTCAAGTAGAGACAAAGTCGATGGCAAGAGAGGACCTATTCAAACTCGCTGTAGAGACAGAAGCCACTATGAAGAGGTTTGCAGAAGAGCTAGAGTTTGAAAAGGCTATAATGTTTCGCGAAAAGCTGGACAAGATAAGAAAGGCTCTTGGTGAGCCGGCATTTTCGAAGGTGTCATAATGCACAACAAGATAATAATTAAAGGAGCAAGGCAACACAATCTCAAGAATATCAATGTCGAAATACCAAAGAACAAGTTGGTAGTCGTCACTGGCCTTTCGGGCTCTGGGAAATCGACTCTAGCATTTGATACAATATATGCAGAAGGTCAGAGACGTTATGTGGAATCACTATCAGCCTATGCGAGACAATTTTTGGAATTGATGGACAAGCCTGATGTTGATTCTATCGATGGTTTGTCACCAGCGATATCTATACAGCAAAAGACAACAAGCAAGAATCCACGCTCGACTGTTGGCACGGTAACAGAGATTTACGACTACCTACGTCTCCTGTTTGCAAGAATAGGCGTACCTCATTGTCCTAAGTGTGGTAGAAAAATAGCCAGTCAGTCAGCTGACTCGATCACAGAAACTATAATGAAAACAGCAGAAGGTAAAAACGTTATGATCATGGGCCCAGTTGTACAGGCCAAGAAGGGAACATATGAAAAATTATTCGATCAGCTTAAGCAAGACGGCTTCTCTCGTATTAGGCTGGATGGAGAGATAACGAGACTCAATGAGGAAGAAGAGAAAGAGGAAGAAAAATCCAATTATCCAAGGCTCGACAAGCAGAAGAAGCACACGATTGAAGTGGTCGTAGACAGGCTCAAACCCTCTCCAGAAGAAAAAAGCAGGCTCTTTGATTCAATACAATCTGCACTGAAGGTAGGCGGAGGAGTTGTTGTAGTTTCAATTGACAACAAGGACACTATGTATTCTCAGAGGAATGCCTGTCCTCACTGTGGTATTTCGCTTGGAGACTTGGAGCCCCGAACCTTTTCATTCAACTCGCCATTTGGAGCATGCAGAGAATGCAACGGACTTGGCATCAAAATTGAATTTGATCCAGATTTGATAATACCAGACAAGTCAAAGAGCATAATAGAAGGGGCAATACGGCCCTGGACTGGGCACTTTGCAACATTTCGATCTGCTATGTTGCGCGATGTAGGCAGAAGGTTTGGTTTTGACCTTACGACTCCCATAGCCAAGATGAAGCCAGAGCAGGTTAAGGTAATACTCTATGGCAGCGACGAGAGCATCCACTACAAGTACCAGTCACGCTATTCTGATAGCCGATGGGAATACCGTGGATCATTTGAAGGGGTTATACCAAACCTCGACCGTATTTACCGTGAAACCGAATCTGAGTCAAAGCGCGAAGACCTAATGCAATTCATGCGGGAACGCCCTTGTGAGTTATGCAATGGCAGGCGCCTGCGAGACGAAGCTTTAGCAGTCAGGATACATAACAGATCGATAATGGATGTATGTGACATGTCAATAGATGAATGCTATCGCTTCTTCCAAACTCTAGAGCTCACAGAAACTGAGCGCTACATCGCAAGGACTATACTGAAGGAAATTATGTCAAGACTCGACTTTTTACTAAATGTTGGGCTCAACTATCTTACTCTCAATAGAATGACTGCTACACTTTCAGGGGGCGAGTCGCAAAGAATCAGGCTTGCGACCCAGATCGGATCAAATCTAACAGGTGTACTCTATGTATTGGATGAGCCAACGATCGGCCTGCATCAGCGCGACAATATGCGTCTAATAGATACTCTCAAAAAACTTCGAGACCTAGACAACACTCTCATTGTTGTAGAACATGACGAGGAAGTTATACGAAGCTCTGACTGGATAATAGATATAGGCCAAGGTGCTGGTAGGCACGGAGGAGCTATTGTCGCAAGCGGGCCGCTTGAAGACATTGTGAATAATCCTAGCTCCATTACAGGCGCTTTTCTCAGGGGCGATCAGGTGGTTGTTGTCCATAGACATGAACGGAGAAAACCAAGCAAGTGGCTAACTGTTCACAATGCATCTGAGAATAATCTAAAGTCCATTGATGTTAGCTTTCCTCTGGGATGCATGACGGCTGTTACCGGTGTTTCAGGCTCAGGCAAGTCTACACTCATAAACGATATATTGTTCAGGGCACTTGCCACACACTTTTACGGTGCAAAGGAAAGAGCTGGCAGGCATGATAGAATATCAGGCCTTGAGCATATAGACAAGGTAATAGGCATCGATCAATCTCCAATTGGCAGAACTCCGAGATCAAATGCTGCCACTTATGTCAATGCCTTTACGCCCATACGGGAGTTATTCGCCAAGACGTCTCAGGCAAGAGAAATGGGATATAAAGCTGGCAGATTCTCATTTAATGTCTCAGATGGAAGGTGTGGCTCATGTGAAGGTGGTGGCTCAAAAAAGATAGAGATGCAATTCTTGCCGGATATCTACGTCACATGCGACGAATGCAAAGGTAGACGCTATAATTCTGAAACGCTTGCAATTAAGTATAGAGGCAAAACTATTTCAGATGTGCTTGATATGACTGTCGAAGAAGCACTGAAATTCTTCTATGCTATACCGAGTATTACCAAAAAACTCCAAACGCTAAGCGATGTGGGTCTTGGCTACCTGAGGCTGGGTCAGCCTGCAACTACACTCTCAGGAGGTGAGGCTCAGAGGATCAAGCTTGCTGCAGAGCTGTCAAAGCGCGATACTGGCAAGACGGTATATATTTTAGACGAGCCCACCACAGGTCTCCACTTTGCAGACGTAAGCAAGCTGCTAAACGTGCTCAAAAGACTGGTTGACCTTGGCAACACAGTCATAATCATTGAGCACAACCTTGATGTCATTACATCGGCAGACTGGATAGTAGACCTTGGACCGGAGGGTGGTGCAGCAGGTGGGCGAATTGTCGTAGCCGGTACCCCAGAGGAGGTAAGCGAAAACATGAGCAGTTATACTGGCAAGTATCTGAAGCCAAAGTTGTCAATCGATAGTATGATAGTGCAGAGGGCCAATCAATGACTTTCACTACTACTACGATTTTAAGAGAAAAGCGCATTCCAGAAGAACCAGGCGTATATCTAATGAAGAATAGCGAAGGTGTGATAATCTACATAGGCAAAGCCAAGAACCTGAGAAAACGTATCATCTCTTATTTCAGTAGACACGACCCACAGTTAGGGTGGAAGACCAGTAGGCTAGTTGAAAGGATAGCAGACATAGATTTTGTTGTTACTGACAATGAGATTGAGGCATTTCTCCTCGAGTCCAATCTCATCAAGCGTTATAGACCAGTCTTCAACATTGAGTTGAAGGATCAACAACGCTACACTTATCTAAAAATAACAGACGAGGCATTTCCTCGTCTCCTTGTTGCGAGACGAAATAGGGGAGGAGAATTCACAGGACCAAAAGGTAGAATCTATGGTCCTTTTGTGCGTGGCAGTTCTAAATACTTAACAGTTGGACTCTTGCGAAAATTATTCAAGGTAAGAGTATGTAATAGGCTGCCCAAGACACCCTGCCTGCAGTACTTCATCAAGAATTGCGATGCGCCATGCATAGCTAATGTAATGCGGGAGCAATATATGTTGAATATAATAGCATTGCAAGACATCCTTGAAGGTAAGCGCAGTATCGATAGGTTTGCTGATGAAATGCATGCAGAGATGAAGCGTGCATCCGAACTTGGCGACTATGAAAGGGCAAAAGAGATCCGCGATACACTGTATAGGCTGAATAATTTGCGCATTAAGCAAAAGATGGAAAAGGCTGTCAACCGCAACCATGATGAAGAATATGTTAGTATTTTAAAGGATACCAAAAAGGGTCTCGCCCATGTAATGGCACTCCGTAGGACACGTGGTGTCATAAGCGATCGAAAAAAGTTTGAATTTGATCTAATAGGCGATAACTCGCTTTCCTCATTTCTTTTACAGTATTACTCTTCAGTACCAATAATCCCAAGGTTCGTCTATGTCAATGAAGACCTTGAGGACAAGCAGGTGTTAGAGATGTCACTTGAAAAAATATCAGGCCACAAGGTAAGCATCTTTAATGTTGAAAAGACACTAACAAAGGATAAGCGGCAGCTGATGGACCTCATCATGCGTAACCTTTCAATGTACATTGAAAGGGGGTATGATCCAGCAGTGGTAGAGCTTAAAAATGCCTTAAAGCTTACTTCCATGCCTGAAGTCATTGATTGCTTTGACGTATCAAATCTTGGGATCTCAATTACTGTTGGCTCATGTGTTCGATTTATCAACGGCAAACCCAGCAAGAGCTACTACAGGAGATTCAACATCACAACAGTAGTAGGACAGAACGACTTTGCAATGATAGGGGAACTTGTTCGTCGGCGCTATTCGTCTGCAGGCGAAAAGATTCCCGATCTTATACTGATAGACGGTGGGCGCGGTCAGCTTGGGGCTGCTATCATGTCACTTCGAAGCTTGGGCATCTCAGGTATCCCATGCATTAGTCTTGCAAAGGAAAATGAAGAGATCTATGTGGTGGAGTCTAAGGACCCAGTTATGCTACCGAAGAGTAATGCGGGCCTCAAACTGCTGCAGCATGCCCGAGACGAAGCTCATAGGTTCAGTCTTGCTTATAATATTAAGTTGAGAAAGTTGCGCTAATTATTATTTCTATTTAGAAATAGATTGTGTCTAGTCTGTGATAATTCTATCATGGATATAAAGAAAAAAGAAGATTAGTTAACTATTTTGTGTCTATGCTTTTTGTCTTAGCTAATTGCAGTCAGTGGTCTCTCTTCTTTCTTTTCAAAAGCCTCGATGTCTTTTGCCTTAGCTTTTGTGCTGACCGTCTCCTTTTCTTTTATTTCTTCGTGCGTCCAGTCACACATACTACCCAACTACGCGCATCATGGTAGATAAGAATACCACTCTAAATGTAATCGTTATCTACTAACATCTGTGTAGAGTAGCACTATAATATTTATTATCTTTAATAATGCTGGCTCACTGAAAAAGGGTATATCCATCACATTCACAACGGAAATATCCTTTGCCCTTTGCTTAAGAAAAGTATCATTATCATTAAGTACTATCTAGGTTGCTCTTGCAACATAAGACGACTTAATGACAATTTGCAAACAAAATCTTACAGAGTTCCCATCAAGTTATTATTTGTATTTTACATAGAAAAATTTTTTAGGTTGGTATAACACATCACAATATGGCCGAAAGCAGAAAGAAAGTTTTGCTTAGCTTTGAGCTTAAATGCAGCGATCAGGGACAGAAGCGTATCATTAAGGCCATGGCAGACTTCGACCCGGAGATTCCAAATAGTCTTGTTACAAATTACTCAGCAGAGTACGATGAAAGCGAGTCTGTAAATATAATTCAGCAACTGTCTGATGGGGGGATTCAGGTTGCAAAGACTGGTAAGGCCTTTGAATTGCAATTACAAGCAGACAATTTTGAATGTACATTGAATATTAAACCAAAGTACCAGCGTCATTGGGGCCAATCCTTTGTTGAAAAAATGGAGAGTGCAAGGAAAAAGATGGGTTATGGAATAGCAACTGAAAGTGATGTCAGCTAGGTTAAAGCACGTCTGAAGAATATTATGATTGTACAATTTTGAGCGCCCTACCAAACAATAAGGCATACATTCTGAACTTTTTTAAACACTCGATGCGCGTTGTATCTCTAACAGCGCTAGGCTTTTTCTAAGTATGACATACATGCATTGTGCATTGAGGAATGCTTTCGAAACTAATTTTAGACACTTTCATGCACTCTAGAAATAGCAATATTGTTAGCTTAAAAATACTTAATCTGTTTCAGTTAGAAACAACAATTGGAGGGAATATAGACGGGCCAGGTCGACTTTAAATGCCGTTACAAAGTAGCAAGATTTTTCATTTCGTCAAAATATAACTGTTTCATACGAGACTGTTATGTATCTTCTTGGAAAAGTACAGAAACATAAAAAAAATTGAAGGTGTAAAAAACCGCCTACTTTTGCACACTATTGGAAGCCAGAGCTCACCACTCCATACAGTGTATCAAGCCTGTTGGATGCAGAGTAGCGTTGATCACCTCGGAAATCGATTTCGACGTTGGTTGGCGTAAGCTCCTCGCCTCCTCTCACTATTATGACTATCCTTTCGTCGTCAGAATACATATCACCATTGAGTAATAGGTCGGCAGTACCTGAAACGACATAGCTGTTGAGCCCAATGGGTCTTGCTACCCTAGGTTTGAGGTCCACTATCTGGAATGTATCATGATCTCTGCTCCTCTGTGACTCTAGGTCTACATTTTCGTTTGAGTCTTCCCTTGCGGACATGAAGAAGGCAGAGAGAGTCGCGCTGACAGGCTCTTCGTCGCTTACCCTTAGTGCAAACGTCCCAGACATCACAAATGGTCCTTCAGGACGCGTCTCATTTGACGTTATAGTGAATATGCTGCCTTCTAGATCTAGCGGCGCTTGTATGTTAAACTGCTCCGGTTCAACTACTGTAGTTCTATTGTACTCTGCAGTCACTACAATGTTATGATCTTCACCATCATCAGGTATGGTCACAAGACCTACTCCACCAAACGGAGTTTGGATCCATGTACCAGGAGAGGCGCTTAGGAATTCAAGATCTTCAGAGTTTGAGAAGAATGTTGGATAGGTGCCTGGAGGTAGATTGTCAACTCTATGTTCTGTGAAGCCCTGCTCTATTTTTTCTGCAGCTTCAGCACTGTAGATCGTTACAAACATGTTCTGTATAGGGTTCCCCTGTGTGTCTTGTGTGCGAAGTGTGAGTGAATTGTCTGTCACCCTTGGAGGCGGAGGAGGCGCCGGTCGCTCACTATATAGTGCAGTCACTGTGGTATTCCTGCCTTCTCTGATCGTTATCAGCCCAGAGCCACCATCGGGTGTATCTATCCATCTTCCGGGCTCTGCTGACCCAAAATCAAAGCGCCCAAAGTCAGAGTAAAAGATAGAATAGGTGCCTTCTTGAAGCTCTATATCTATAGGAGTCCTACCGCGTTCTATTACCTCGCCGCTGCTTGCATCAAATACAGTGACTGGTGCATTGGGTAGAGCTTCCCCA
>JBKPEN010000090.1:0-10056 GCA_046728425.1 Thermoproteota archaeon | reverse complement strand
TGTTGCCTATGGCGCACACACTGATGATATTCCACATTATCCTGACTGCAGACCGGCCTTTGTCAGCGCAATGACGGAAGCTCTTAACACAGCTGAGTCAGACAGCATCCTGTCTGGTTTGCGGCAGCAAATAATGATACTGTCACCGGCCCTCGTGGGACTTGATAAATCTACTTTGGCTAGGACAGGCTACAAGATTTTGGGCGACAAGGTATTCCACACATGGAGCTGTTACTCTGATGGCGTTAAAGTGGATAAAGATTATTTGCATTGCGGCGGATGCGAATCGTGTATAAATAGGAAAAATGCATTTACCAATGCTCAAATAGAGGACAAGACACAGTATGCAACAGAAAACTGGGCCGGGCACAATAACAACAAAGATAAGTGAAATATTCACAAGCATTGAAGGAGAGGGCATACTTTTTGGCACCAAGACGATGTTTGTGAGGCTGGCAGGCTGTCCATTTAAGTGCCACTGGTGCGACACACCCTACGCACTTCCGATGGACAGTGGAATTGATCATTCTATTGATGAGGTAAAGGAGATTATTTCTAAGGGCCTTCAGCCAAACACGTACAAGGTTAATTTCACTGGCGGTGAGCCGCTGGTCCAGCACGAAGCAGTCCTAGAACTAGCAAAATTCGTCAGGCAAAAAGGCTTGAGGACATACCTGGAGTCGTCTTGCTATGACGCTTTGAGGTTTTCCAAAGTCTTACCTTACATTGACATATGTAAGGTTGAGCTCAAGCTAAGAGATTCCGAGATAGTAAATGAAAAGCAGTACAGCAGCCTGCTAAAGAATGAACTTGAATGCCTAAGGCAGGCAGTCAGCAGCTGCAAAACTACCTATATCAAAGTAGTAGTAACAAATTCATCAAGCCTTGAAGAATTCAAAGATATAATAGATGAAGTCTTCAGAATTGTCAAGCCGTCCGAGCTAGCAGGATTTATAATACAGCCAAGTTATAGAGTTGACGAGCCAACGTTGGGTGTGCTTTTTGGCTTTTACGATGCCGTTTACCCTCTGTTCGATCAGGTGCGCATTATACCACAACTACACAAGATTATAGGAGCCAGGTAAAAAGAAAAAATGACAGCAGACAAGAAAAATATTAACAAAAAAAAGATTGCCAAACTTGTCAGACAGTTATTGATAGAGCTTGGTGAGAATCCTGACAGGGAAGGCCTCGCTGGCACTCCAAACAGGATAGCCGACATGTATGAAGAGATATTTGGAGGTTATAGGATGGATGCCCAATTGGATGTCAGCTTTTCAGAAGAGACAGAGGCTGTCATTGCAAAAGATATACAGTTCTACAGTATGTGCGAACATCACATGTTGCCATTCTTTGGAAAGATACATGTCGCGTATATTCCATCCGGCAGGGTATTTGGTGTATCGAAACTGGTAAGGCTGGTTGAAAAGTATTCTCGTCGGCTTCAGATACAAGAGCGGCTTACAAAGCAAATAGCCGATGAGCTTGTACGGATGGAAGTAAAGGGTGCACTTGTCATAGCAGAGGGCGAACACCTTTGCATGAAAATGCGCGGCGTTCGTAATGACAGTTCAATTACAACTATAGCACATCGCGGAGTAATAGAAAAGAAAGAGGTTCGCGAACAGGTCCTAGCACTTATCTATAACCCAAAGTCTGAAATATCTAGGCTATAACGACCATCACTTCCTCCTATTTACAAAAATAAGTAGGCGGGATACATCTGGTTCCACCACTCTACACAATATATCTTCATCCATTAATCTTCATCCATTATATTACGGTCTGCACAATGTCGTTTTGATGCCAGTCATGGTATAGAGACATCGTGTAGAATAGCAGCTGCTGCTATTGTAATATTATTATTATTTAACTGCCAGAAAAACCATTAGGAGTTCGGGGAGCTCTTTTAATGCAACTGTCGATATTTAATTTTGTATCTGCAGGATGACTTGTGCAAAATATTTACATAGTATTCGACGCAAATTAAGACGGTAATTAGCAGACGACAGATTCGTATATAGACTGCATAATATGTGGCTACAGGTATATCTCATGGGTGTCGGCCTGCCCACGATGTGGCGTCCTTAACAGCCTAGTTTCTGAGGATATAACACCTCCTAAGAAGAAAAGTGTCACCACTCGCAAAGTAGCTACAGGCATAGTGGTTGCCATAATTGCTCTTGCAGGCATAATCTTGTTTCTTCCCACTCTTGCCGACTTTGTAATCCAGCATAAAGATAACCCTGCGATTACAATCCTCCAGCCGTCGACGGAGCAACCCAGGACTGTACCTCGTGAAGAGCTTGTGCAGCATGTACTTGACAGGATAAACGAAGATAGGAGCGACTTAGGCTTGCTTCCAGTTAAGCTGAGCTCCAACCAGGCCGCACAGATACATGCAGAGGATGTTTTCAGAACTAGACAGATATCTCACTGGACAACAAATGGGGAAAAGCCCTATATGACTTACACCCAATATGATGGAGAAGGCAGCGTGCAACAAAATGTTGCCATTGCTGGCTTTACTCCAGAGCAGTATGAGCAATGTGTCACGAATATTCTGGTGAAATGTGAAAAGATAGAACCACTATCCACTATTGACCAGCTGCAAGATGAGATGATGGACAATGACAAAGAGTGCTGTAATGACGGTCACAGGAGCAACATCCTAGATCCACATCATACCCATGTAAGCATAGGCATAGTATACGACCAATACTACCTTGCATTAGTCCAGAATTTCGAGAACAACTATGGCCTGAATGTAGACGTGGAGGATAGCCAGATTGAGATCTCAGGCACACTTTCGGACGGACAGCTTGACCATATTGCTGTATATTATGATGAAATGCCTAGTCATGCAGCATATGAGCGAAACAAGGACTTACTGTCCTATTCTGCAGGCGAGCTTGTGGCAGTAGTAGTTAAGCCGCTACCGCCAGGCTATTACTATGAATCCTTGCAGGGCTACAATTTGATCGAAGCTGATAGATGGACTGTGCAGAAGGACTCTGTTGATGTCGTATTCGACCTCGCAAATGCAGTAGACGATGATGGCACCTATACTCTGTTTGCGCGGGTTAAGAATGGTGAAGAGATGTTTGATGTCACATCATATTCAGTTTTTGTAAATTCAGAAGAAAACAATTAGTATATTGGTTGTGCTTGAACTATTGAGCACCTATATTCTTTAAAGCTAAAAGCTCTTAAGAATTAATTATCAATTCCTTGATGCCACATAGTAGAACAGGCAATACGGTTTACATTTGTAACCGCAAATACTATAGTAACATTGCAAGATTAGCTTTTGCGATGGCTGCATTTGCACGAATAGGAAGCACTAACAGCTTTCCAGTTCTTTTAGAACTACAAGTTACAGCACAGCTACAATGCTGCTTTTATGGTTTGCAATAAACTATCTCTATCGGTAACATATATTATATTATATTATATTTCTATATGGCGCATTATGCGTATTGTAGTAGATCCCTCTCATCATACTTGATTCTCGCCATTTGCTTGCTCTATTACCTCTGTTGTTCCTGCATCTACAACATCTACAATATTCCTTGTTCCCGGTCCTTCTTCTGCTATTAAGGCAAACTCTCCAATGCACTTACAGGATCAAGAGCCTGCCAGTTGTCAAGCATATAGAATAGTATCGAATAGTTACCGGTGCTAAATCCACTGTAGAAGGGCTGCAAGGTACAAATCACAGGCAGACCCCCCTTACATGCAGCTATCTCCTTGAGCCTTTTTATTTCATAACCTCTGATCCGCGGCACACCAGCGCTTGATTTTACTTGAATGAACCAATATGCATTGCTACATGTAGCGATGATATCGGCCGGCCCTCTGCTTCCTCTTGACAGAGCGACATTCCACCCCAAAGACTTTAAGTAAAGTGCTACTACATATTCAGCATCCCGTCCAAATTTGCTCCAAGAATGCAAAGTAAGCTTCACTCACATTATAATCCCATATAGCTGTTTTTGGCTGCAATTTTTTACCTTAGGCTCAACAAGGTACTTATGTGACGGCAAGATCGTAAGTGTCTGTAACTCATGATGAGTAGTAGCTATGCCAATATGAAGGTAGGTCGGTGGGACATAAGTGATCTCGTCAAAGATCCTTCTACTGAAGAGTTTTCCCGATTTTTGAGATCAATTGAAGAGCAGGTTGTACAATTTGAAGGGAACCGACAGCTCCTGCGCCCTGATATTTCGTCAGAAGAGTTTGAACGCCTCATTCACATGCTTGAAAGCATCTCTGAAAAAGTGTCAATTGCAAGCGGCCATGCATACATGAGCTATTACGCCGATACATCTTCAAACGAGGCGTCTGCATTAGTCATCAAGATGGAGAAATTGGCATCAGAAATCAGCAACAGAATGTTATTTTTTGATTTGTGGTTCAAAAAACAGATCGATGACCAAAATGCAAACAGACTAATAAACGCTATTCCAACGGCATATCAAGAACATCTCCGTCATAAGCGACTGGTCGCCAAGTATTCCCTCAGTGAGCCGGAAGAGAAGATAATCAGCACTCTTGAAGTTACTGGCATCCGGGCACTTGTTAAGATTTATGATAAGATGACAAGTGGTTTTGAATTTACGGTGAAGCTTTGGTATGGCAGAAAAGAAATAGAGAAAAAATTTGACAACAAGGAAAAGCTAGTGTCGCTAGTCAGAAGCCCATATGGCAATAGAAGAGAAGCCGCCTATAAATCGTTATTGCAGGTCTATAAAAAGAACAGCGGCGTTCTGGGCGAGATTTACCAGAACATTGTCATGCAATGGCGAGACGAGGCAATTGCTATGCGAGGATACAGATCTCCAATCTCTGTACGTAATATAGCCAACAATCTTGACGATGCAACAGTTGAGGCATTATTGGCAACATGTAGAAACAACATATCCCTATTTCACGGTTATTTTGTAGAAAAAGCCAAGATGCTAGGAACGAAAAAACTACATAGATATCACCTCTATGCTCCTATATCAAGTAAATCATCGGATAACAAGAAGTTCACCTATGGCAAAGCAGTCGAGATAGTGCTCGATAGCTTTGAGGACTTTGACCCTCAGTTCCGCAGGCTGGCTGAGCGAGTATTTGTGGAGCACCATGTTGATTCTGAAATAAGGAAAGCAAAGCGCGGTGGCGCATTTTGTTATGCTGTGACCCCCAAGCAGACACCCTACGTGCTCCTAAATTTTGATGGACTTTCAAGGGACGTATCGACCCTTGCCCACGAGTTTGGCCATGCAATACACAGCATGCTTGCCTCATATATGCCACTAATGGTCTTCCATGCACCACTCCCGCTTGCAGAAACTGCCTCTGTATTTGCCGAGATGCTGCTTAACGAAAAGCTAGCAGAAAAGATGTCGAAAAAGGAGCACAGAATTTTACTAGCAGAGCAAATAGATAACCTGTATGCGACAATAATCCGTCAAGCATATTTTACGCTTTTTGAAATTAACGCACACGAAGCGATAGGCAAAAATAATGCTACTATTGATGCGGTCGCAAAAATATACATGGACAACCTCAAGGAGCAATTTGGCAACTCGATAACAATATCTCCTGATTTTGAATGGGAATGGACATATATCCCGCATTTTTACCACACACCTTTTTACACCTACGCTTATTCATTTGGTAACTTGCTTGTTCTTTCTCTTTACAGGCAGTACAAGCTTGAAGGCAGATCGTCTTTTGTTCCCAAGTATTTCAAGATACTGTCTGCAGGCGGATCAAGGAAGCCAGAGGAGCTCCTGATGGAAGCAGACATTGACATTTCAAGAGAAGAATTTTGGCAGCAGGGATTTGACTACGTACAGGAAATGATACAACAGCTGAAAGCGCTTGCTCCATGATGACATCTTTTTAGTTGCAGCCATAGCTTCATCTATGTCTGCAGGCGGCCTGTTACCTGCAGCTGGCAATATGATGGAGCCATATATCCTTGTGTGGCTTGGTGCCCTATTGTTTCTAAACTTATTAAGACTCATCCCATCGGACCTTGTTGCGGTGTTTAAAAAACCAAGACAGCTTGTCATTCTGCCAATTATCAAGCTGGTTGCATTGCCTATAGGGATGTATGCTCTTGCATATGTTGCTTATGAGCCTTTTGCTCTACCAATCCTGCCTGCTCCTTTCGGGCATCTCTACAGGCCTTGGTGCGCCATTTGTTGTAAATCTAATAGGCGGCCAGCTTCCCCTTGTAATAGACCTGATAATTATCACATCATTGCAGTCCCATTTGTGCTGCCGACTATTGTCTATGCATTCGTTCGCTCGCAGTTTGAAATATCTTTGCTGCATATGATGTTCTTGCTTTCTATTGCACTGTTCACGCCGCTGACGGCTGGCTGGCTTACCAAGAAGTATTTTTCCCCCAGGTTCAAAATTTTTAGAAAGAATTCGTTCCCTCTATCCCTCGTTTTCATTATAATCATAAACTGGGGTATGTTTGCCAAGTTCGCAGGATCTTTTTATTCAGAACAAATGTTCCTGCTCCAAACTGTGGCAACAGCATTCCTGTGCTATGCTGTCTACTGCCTGGTAGGATATGCAGCAACAGCAGGTAGTCCCAAGAGAAAATGGCAGGTCTTATCGCCACAAGTTATATCAATAATGTACTTGTTGCGGTGTTTGCATTTCAGTTCTTTGGCTCGCAAGTTGCAGCGCTTGCTGCAGTGTACAATATTCCATACTACATCGGAATTATAGTAATTAAGAGGGTTATTCTTGCTTCAGACCGACTACAGTAAGTCCTTCTTCTTTGTGATAAGTATCAGATCCACACGATTCTGTAGCAGATTCTTTGAGAAAATATAATATATTAAATGATAATTTCGTGCAAGTACAGTGGGTTGTCGAAATAATAGAGGGAGTATAATGAAATGCAGGCTAAGCCTCAGTTGCAGTAGCGCCCATACTCTCATTACCTTCTGTCATAGAGGTACGTGTCACAGGTCCTTCGGTGACCATCTCCCGTCCTTCTTCTCCCTCAGGTAGAACAATAGAAGACTGTATTTCTGGATAGAGTTGAGTTATCATAGCAGGTGTATTAGCCCTTATCCAGTCAGCCATAGCTCTTTCCTCTGCTAAGTTTTGGGTTAATACAGGTACAGCATCTCCAGCATTCATTAATTGTGCTACTTGAAGCAATGTATCATACATTGTAACTTCTGCATTCTCTATTACTAGGTCTTCCTTTGCTGACTTGATTTGCTGTTCTGCAGAAGTCATTGATTTTTTTAATGTATTGGCAATAGTTCTTGGAGGTACAAGAATAGGTAGTTGTCCAGAATCGTTGGTTGGTCTTGCCCTGAGATTTGTGATTAGTTGCTTTAGCCTGTTTTGCTGCTCTCTTGTCACCTCTAAATGTTGTTGGAGTTGCTGCTTTGCATCCTCCAACTGTATTTCTTTTATTCTTGATTGCAGCCTTGATACTGCTGCATTTTCAAAAGATAGTGCCTCATTGAGATATTGGGCCAGTTTCTCTTCAAGTGTTAATCGTTTAGCAGCTCCCCTGTGACTGTTCTTCGCTCTTCTTGTTTTCTTCTGTCCTTTGCTCCTTGTTGATTTACTGCTCCTCTTGCGTGCCAATTCTAATTGAAGAAGACACTCTATTTGTATTAATCCTTCAAGAATAAACTACTAGTATATCAATTAATTCCTATAGGATACTCCGTTTCTTATGTTAATATTTTTTTGCAGTCTTATTGGATCTTAAATTCCTCATGTGCAATCGCACAGAATACACGCAGCACAACATGCACAAGAAGAAGATATGTAGAGATTTGTACGTGTCTAAGTAACTAATGCAGGAATATGATCGTATATGATATGAATTTACAGTTCTGCTGCATCTAAAATGGCCTTGGCCTGCTTGTAGTGAACGGCGTCTATCATCTTACCTTCAAGTCTTACTGCGCCTGTTCCAGTCCCCTTCTTCATTGCCTGGCCAAGTGCTTGCACCACCTTTTTTGCCCACTCGACTTCATTCTTGCTGGGGCGGAAGACTTTATGCACCGGCTCTATCTGACAGGGATGAATTATGCTCTTACCAGAATACCCGAGGCGTCTTGCCATTGTCGCATCTCTGGTAAGGCCATCTATGTCATCGATCTTTTGCCATATTGCGTCTATTGCATGGACACCTGCGGCCCTTGCGTCAACTGGGATCTTTGCACGCACATAAGAATATCCAATAGGGTCATGCTCATCGTAGTCAAGCCGCATATCATAAAGAAAGTCAAAGACTCCAAAAACAAGGGCCTTTATTCGTTCGTCGGCGCTTGCAACCAGATAAGCGTTGACAACTCCTCTTGCTGTTTCAATTGAAGGCATTAATGCGATTTTACCAATCTTTCTTTCTTTTTCAAGCATGACAATATGCTTTTTGATCTCGAGCATCTCACAAGCATCATTGACCTTTGGAACTACTATGCCATCTATTCCCTTTTGCAAAATAGCTTTAAGATCGTCAGGTACTAGTCCCGACTCAGGCGAATTAGTCCTCACATAGACATGGCCGCTGTATTCTTGTCGTCGTGCTAGCAATGTTTCTGCTATTATGCCGCGTGCCGCATGCTTTTCATTCTCTGGCACTGAATCTTCTAGATCAAAGCATATTATGTCTGCTGCAAGTGTCTTGGCTTTTTCTACAAAGCGTATGCGATTGCCAGGAACAAAAATCAGGCTGCGGAACATAAGAAAAGGAGAAGAAAAGACGGTGTTTATAGTTTCTGGGGAGTCGTCAGGATCTTACCGAATTGCTGGGCATTTGCCATCATTACATGGCCTTCGACCATGTTGCTAAATGGCAATATGGTATCTATTACTGGCTTGATTTTGCCCTTGCTAACCCAATACATTACATCTTCAAGCTCTGCCTTAGTGCCCTGAGTAGATCCAAGAAGGTTGGTTCCCTTAAAAAACAGGAACCTCAGGTCAATAGTCGAGTCATATCCTGTAGTTGCACCTGTCGCAACAAGTGTGCCGCCCATCTTGAGCAATGCAACTTCCTGCGGAAATACCGACTTGCCAATGTGCTCAAAGACTACATCGACACCACCAGGTTGACCTATCTTCTTTGTTATTTCGCGTACTTTCTTGTACCAGTCGGCTTCCCTATGATTGACTGTATAGTCAGCTCCAAGTTCCATGCACTTGTCCATCTTGTCCTTGTTGCCTGCAGTGGCAATGACGGTACAATTGTACAATTTTGCAATCTGAATACCCACCATGCCAACGCCGGAACCTCCACCCATGATAAGTACCAGCTGGCCAGGCTTGATCTTGGCGCGGCCAACTAACATGTGCCATGATGTCATGCCCACCATAGAAACTGCTGCTGCGTCATTAAACGAAACATTGTCTGCAATCTTAACTACATTGACCTCTGGAAGATGTGTATACTGAGCAAATCCTCCCCAAAGAGGACCTGTCTGAAATCCCCAGATAGTCCTTTCATTGCAGTCATACTCTCTACCAGAAGTGCATTCATAGCACACTCTGTCACTCATGTTGGAATGCGAAACTACCCTATCTCCAACCTTGATCTTTCGGACATCAGGGCCAACTTCAACTACTGTTCCTCCTATATCGCTTCCTGAAATATGGGGAAGTGGCGTCTTGACCGGTTCTCCCCACATAGCCCAAAGATCGTTATAGTTGTAAGACGCTGACTCAACCTTTATCAAAACTTCATAAGACTTTATCTTAGGAACATCGATATCTTCAATTTTAACAATCTTTGTCGGATCCTTGTTGTATTCTCTAAATATTGCTGCCTTCACAGAGCAGCAAGCACGTTTCACACTTTAAATAGTTAACTCATGCCGGAACTGTTGAGTATATATAGTCTAGCTGAGTGTTTTAGCGCCTTTCAAACCGGAATTCTTTCTTTGGCTGCTGGATGCGCAATAACAACTGCTTCAATTCCTCATCAGTTAGGGGGCGATTGATCCTACCAGAAGAAGCCGCACTGATAAGGTAATTTTCAACGGTCAGTGCAAGATCCGGCTTGACAAGCCG
>JBKPEN010000027.1:0-1990 GCA_046728425.1 Thermoproteota archaeon | reverse complement strand
GCCCAAAGACAAAGCAGAGCCTTGAAGAGCACGGTGTAAAAGTTGGGCTAGTACTAGAAAAATTCTCTTCATTTGGACTCGTCGACCTCATGTCCGGAATAGAGCCAGCAGGAAAAAAGATAATCATTCCTCGAAGCGGTGCTGCAAATGACTTTGCCACTAAGGCCTTGACCCGCCTTGGGATGGACGTTGATGAAATTCTCCTCTACTCCGTGCGCACAAGGGCAGTCGAGCCCATATGGAAGGAATTTTGTGATCTATTGTTGCAAGAAAAGGTGGATGCTGTTATTTTTACTAGCGCCTCAAATGTTAACTCATTCTTTGAAATAATGGGCAAGGTGTCCAAAGATGAGTTACAGCTGGATAATCTCACCAAGGTAGTTTCGATAGGCCCACTTACCAGTAAGGCACTTAGGGACCGGGGCATTGGATGCTTTGAAGCTGAGGAGCATACCGTAAGAGGTGCACTCCAAATTGCAAAGCAAATCCTGTATAACTCTTTTTAGTCTTTATGACGCATATTGGCCATGACAGAAGGAACCACAACAAAAGAAGCTGCCCTACTTGAAGATTCTACATTCAATGTGATAACTCAGCTTGAAAAGAAGGCTGATTTTCTGTATTCCTCTGTTGAGAAATACATTCGCGATGCAGAGAAAGACAGCAAACCTGAGCTTGTAAAGCTGTGGCGCACCCTGAAAGAAGATGAACAAAAGCATCTAAAAATGCTGCGCGAACATCTAGTAAAGGAAGTAAAAGAAAACAGACTACAGTAAGCAAAAAATTCAAGGCTATGCTGCCTGTCAGGTCTCTGTCTATCGCTAGCAGATCTCTCAAATTTTTCCCTGTACAAGATATTCAACCCCTATTGCAACTGTAAAATACTGTCCGTGCCAGATTCTGGCTTGAGAAACATATTTTTTCGTTGAACCTCTAAGGGCATTCTTGGCCTAACTGCATAGGCTAGTACATGAATAGAATCGTTGACTCCATGATATCGGCTCTGGATTCACATCTGTGTGACTACTTGTTATTTTACTGGTTGTACATAGCTATATGTCAAGCCTAATTTGAGTAGCTGGATATACATAATTACACATTGTATATTCTATTCAACTTGACAGGTGGCTCAATGCCGACACGTATCTTTGCGTATTTCTTTATGGATATTAAAAGCAGGCAAAATAACTAACTGGTTGGTATGATGTATAAGTTCCGTTGTCTTATATTTGTTGAGAAAATCAAAATTACTTTGCGGCCCCTCCAACTTGACTCACTTTTGTCTTCACAGAATGGATCTTCTCATCCAAAGTGTTTGGCTTATCCAATCTTTCGTCGATCCTTATTGTAGAGATCACCCGTTTGGCTCCAACTGATTTAGCAGAATCATGAGCAGCATGTATTGCTTGAAAGATGTGGTCTAGGCTGTCTGATTCTACCTGGGTGCTCATTGGAGTGAGAATCACATTTTTAAGATTCTTTATGCTGCGGATTGCATCGTAGGCAGCTGCTATCTCTTTGCCCATACTTGTATCAGAAGTACCAATCGGCACGATGCTAATTTCAGCATTTACAGTTGACAGGTTACTCATCATTCAATATTGGCAAGTTTTACTAATTAACAGTTTTATTTATTCGATATCGTGACACCAACTCAAACTGAGGGATAATAACCAAGTGTACCCTACTAACAATTGCCTCTTTAGCGGATCTTTACTTCGTATGAAACTATATATTTACCACCTTTTGTCTCTACTCACCTCTAATAGTTCAGCGTCTGTGTATATAATTGGGGCCCGATTTTATCTGATGATGGGAGCCATAATCATAACTAGCTAACTGTATATTCCCGTCCCTGCGCCTGGCTGCGCCTGTTGCTGCTGATCTTGTTGTTGTCTCTTCACAGAATTGATCAGCTCCTGCAGATGCCGCTTGAGCGCTTCTGCTTCGCTTCTTAGCTGACGCACATCTATTTTGAAGGGATTGTTTG
>JBKPEN010000105.1:0-7050 GCA_046728425.1 Thermoproteota archaeon | reverse complement strand
CCTGGCCATCCTGCATCTGACAAAAAGGCTTTCATGATAAGAGAAAAGGATTGTATATTCTGTATTGCATGTGAAAATGTCTGTCCGCCTCAGGCAATCAAGATATTCAAGAAAGGCTAACTACTTCTGGTGCAAGTATCTATAAATATATAGAGAGATATCTCTTCAAAGAGCTGATACAATGTACGGCCTAGGGGCATTTATTTACATCATATTCTTAGCCATTGGTTGGATTTTGATGCTATACACGCTCAACTTCTACTACCTCGCATACTATTCTCGCAACAACATTCCTCATGAAAGAAAAAAGCGGCAAAAGGTAGAGCTGCCAACCAATCTTCCAATAGCCACGATACAGCTGCCGCTATATAATGAAAAATATGTAGCAAAGCGTCTGATAGATGCTGTCTGCCGGATGGATTATCCAAAAGACAGGTTCGAGATCCAGGTCCTGGACGATTCAGATGATGATACAGTCGACTTGATAAGATCAATTGTCGAGGAGTACCGGTTTAAAGGGTTTGATATTGTCCACTTGCGGCGAAAAGATCGAAGTGGTTACAAGGCCGGTGCTCTTAAAGAAGGCATAAAATATGCCAAGGGAGAGTTCGTTGCCATATTTGACGCTGACTTTATCCCGCCAAGATGGTTCCTAAAGAGCATTATTGGACACTTCTATGCAGATTCCAAGCTAGGTCTTGTACAGTGCAAGTGGGGCCACGTTAATGAAAATTACTCTACCCTTACGGAGGCACAGGCGGTTTCACTTGATCTGCACTTTTTAATTGAGCAAAAGGCCAAGAGTCTTACTCATCTTTATATGAACTTCAATGGCACAGCCGGTATTTGGAGAACGTCATGCATCAACGAGGCAGGGGGCTGGCACACTAGCACTCTTGTCGAAGATCTTGATCTCAGCTATAGGGTTCAAATGAGGGGTTGGAGGTGTCTCCTTCTGGAAGATGTCGTCGTCGATGCCGAGCTTCCAGTGCAAATGAATGCAGCAAAACGACAGCAATTCAGATGGGCGAAGGGCTCAATCCAGGTGGCTCTGAAACTACTGACTGATGTAATGCTCGGTCGCAACATTCCGATTGAAACTAAGACCCAAGCATTCATACAACTTACAAGGCACATCATAAACCCTTTGTTCCTTGTTCAGTTTCTAATATTTCCGATGCTTCTTGCTATGGACTTTGAACTCTATACTGTATCTTGGGCTCCGCTGATCTCAATATTCATGTATGTTATGATGGGGCCAGGCGGGTACTTAATCATTATTAACAAGACATGGAGCGGCGATAAATGGCGAGAAAAGGCCCAGCAGTTTTTTTTCTTAATGTTCTATTCAACCGGATTATCGGTCAACAATACTGTCGCAGTGTTTGATGCAATTTTTGGGAGGAAGAACGAGTTCCTACGTACCCCCAAGTTTGGAATCGTCAACAAGAGCGACAACTGGAAAAACAAAGAATACGTGCTCCCCTTCACGAAGACTACACTTTTGGAAATGTTCTTTGCGGTTTATGGATCCATGGCTGTCTTCATTTCAATATTTACAGGGAATTCACTATACGCTCCTATGATAGCAATCCCAACAATTGGGTTCATTTATGTCGCATACCTTAGCATTGTCCAATCGTCTTTCAGCAAGAAAAAGCAATTCACACATCGAGACTATGCACATACAATAACCACTGATGGCCATCCCGTCGATGTTGGATCTACAACTATGAGTTCTTCTACATCTACTGCTGCGAATAGCGGCACCGGCAGGACGGCCTCAAAAACCCTGGGCCAAAAACTGGCGCTTGTAGGGATGCTTGCGTTTCTGACAATGGGTGCAAACGTTGCGTATTTTGGGTACCAGAACACAATGTACCTCCTCGATAAGGCCATTGGGTTCGTTGCACGTGCAGAAACCGCCCAAACGCCAGAGCAGCTGGCACAGTACATAGAGCTGACGCAAAAATTGATACCCTCGGACGGGAACCCAGTCTGGCTCTTTCCAACGCCTAAGACTGACTTCGCCCTCATTCAAGACAATCTTGACAGTATGATCATTCGAGCGAATATCGCCTCAGGAATGGATCCACTCAGCGACAGCTACAGTATAGCAATAAGAGACATGCATATGTCGGCTGGAACTATCCGGACAAACCTTCTGGAGTTAATCCCATATACGTACATTACACTCAGCAACATTATACTGGCAGGTTTGTGGGTAACCGCAATAATAGCCATATTTGCAGTCCTGAGAAAGAGCAGAAAAACAAAAACCACATCAACAATCAGATACCATACTCTTTAAGGTCAGATACCCTAGTACTTTCATCACAAAGCAGATAGAGTTATCATCATCCCGTGAGGGAATTAGAAGGGATTTTATTAAGCTTTTCGGTCACTATGCTGGTGTAAATTTCTTTACAAAGTTCGCTTCCAACCTCTACATTGGGTTTTTTAAATAAATTTAGAGCTCCTACCTCATGTCCGTAGACGAAAAACTTCTCAGTAGAATTTTCTCTTTTGGATCGGCCGGAATAAAGAAGACGGATCTTCGAAGAGAATTTGGGGACATCGATAATACCTTAGAGAACCTCATAAGCAAGGGCGATATTTTCGTTGACAAGCGAGCCAATGCATACTTTTGCTTCCACAAAAGTCACTATATTCAGAGCCTACTGAATTCAGACCCTAAGTTCAGGCTAACTTATGAGATGATCAAATCGGTTAACGACTCGGTCAGCAGCTCGAGTAAAGATCTAGTTCGCGCTGTTGAAATACTCACAAATAATGTTTCAAACCTGGCAAGACTTCTGTTAGAAATGAAAAATGACCCTCGGTCATGGCTTGCAGAACTAATGCTAACACATGATGTTCCTATAACTGGGATACAAGAGGGAAAGATGAGCGTTCATGAATTCAAAGAAGAATTTGATGTTGCTTTGGCCAACACAGGATCCTCAATAGGATGGATTGAGTTAGCTAACATACGCAACAAGATCTGTGACCACTGCAACATTTCCTCGGACGAGTTCTATCGGCTTGTAGGTGAGTTGGCTAATATCCATCAAGATAAGTATGAGCTTTCCACTGGTGGTCGGGAAGGAGTTATGGTCAGAGGGTTATTGCATGGATTTGTGAGGTGTATCTGACAGTTGTATCCCTATAAACTAGATCGCAATCCCTATCCTAGCGGCCCTACTCCGACGCTTAGCGACGCCTTGATTCTGGGCGGCAAGAGGCACAAAGAGGCCAAAGCTGCCGTGCTATCGTGCATTTTGGACCTTCGTTCTAAAGTATGTCTTGAGACCGCCACAGATAAGGATTTTAGACTTGTTACTATGATACAAGATGTTGGGTCCGGCAAAACGCACCTCGCTCTACACACCAAGGGGATCAAGGAAGTCTCAGAGAGCGCGATCGTCTCCTATATTGACCTGTCACAGATATCACCCCGCAGCATGCATAGCCTCTATGGCGCAATGCTTGCCGGGTTTACAGATGACTATGTTGCAATATTGAGAAAGACTGTTATTGATTACTTACTCCAGAGAGCTGAGCAGAATGCTCCAAGCGCAAAAAAGATTTTTAACTACAGCTTCATTGACTTCATAAAGGGCAAGAGGTTGGCAGACAAGGCGACTGAGCTCTTACGATATGAAATTGTGCCGAACTATGCTGCAATTGATGAGACTCTTTCAAATGAATTCTCATCGATAGAAATCACAATATTAAAACTTGTAATTGAAGGCAATTTTAGGGAGGATGTACAGAATGTTTCCACCCTTGAAGACGTTATAGAAAGCTTGAGAGCTCTTGCCAGACTTAACCTGAAATTCTTGCATAAGATAACGCTGTTCCAGATAGACGAATTTGACTCTGATAAAGCGTCAGTCGAACTTGTCAAGGCGGTGATTAACGCTCATCTTCCGGGAACAGTGCTCATGCTCATATTCACCCCAGCATCGTACGATGAGATACGCAGAACATCAGCATCAGTTTTTGACAGATTAGAAAAAGCTAATTACAAAATAGATATTGCGGGCTCTAACACACTTGATGAGATAATAGATATTGTGCTTGAATACCTTAGGCGTCATGACATAAGCAAGACCGTTTCTGAAGAACATGAACGTGACTTAGCTGCAAAGATAAGAGTTATCTATGATGAGTTCCCAGATTTTCGCAACGTTCGCTCTATGCTGAATATAATGTATCACGCTACTGAGAACGCAGCAAAACGCAGCCTTGATGACATAGACGAACGATCTATAGATGAGACTATAAAGGATGTGTACCCCGGGCTTCGCATAAGGGGTAGCCTGATGTATGTACCGATTTCCGACTTTATCAAAATTAGGCGCAACTGCAATGATATTCACACGATGGAATATGGTATCAGAAATGCAGTCAAGGATCTTGTCAACTATGCGCACCAAGTAGGGGTGGTGGCAAGACCACAAGCAGCCGACGGTGAGGGCAATGGAATCGACGTAACTTACAATGATTTATACGGGACTAAGGTCGCTGTCGCGGTCATTATTAACAAAGACCATACTAAAAGCTTTGAGCAGATATCAAATACACTAAAGTTGACAAGCTTTGTTGATAGACTAATAATATTAACCAATGCCAATACGACAAGTGGTACTAAAAGAAGCTTGCTAGTCAACATAGACAGATGCAAGATGATAGACCTCATTTACTTTAGCAACAAGTACAATAACAATCAGATACATCACGATGACTCACAGCGAGCAATTCTACTTGCAAAATCAATGAGCCTGTGCTAGCCCCTCTTTTCCGCCTACTCTTAGCTTGTAACTAGTGGCCTATGTGTCATAACATGACGTGAGGAAGGCATGCAGAATCAATCTATGCTATACACACGCAGTATAATCACATATTGATATCCTCTATCACAATGATATTTGCTAATAAATATAACCACCACGATCACTCGGAAAGTCGCTTTTTGATTATTGCTGCTCTACAATATCTTGCATTAATGGGATGCACTGCAGTAACTTCGTAAGCGTTGTTTTTGTAGTTGTTTTTCTTACCGCCTTTCAAATCCATAACCTGCTTCTCCGATCATAAATGCAAAACAAGGTTCCTTCAAACAACCTAAAAAACAAAGATAAGAAAAAATGCTTGCATATTGGGATAGACTTACATATTTTCTTCTAATATTCCACAAGGAAATCTGATTGATATCGTTCTTGTTTAATCTGATAATGGCACCAAAGCTCCTCTTGATGTTGGCTCTTGTAGCGCTATAACATAATACATCCTTAACTTATTATGTGATAAAACGGGTTAGGAATAACATACTCCATTTTACAAACTCTTTTATGAACGATCTAACACTGATCGCGAAGAGAGGGCACAAATGAACGGCGATATGCAGTTTAAGTGCAATATATGCGGTGATAGGGCCGACTTTGTCGTCCAACTTGAGCTTGTTAAGCAAAAAAGGCGGTATACTAGCCTAGACCCTCAGCAGATGCCATTCTATCTCTGCGAGAATCATGGATATGTCTACAAAAAGATGCAACAAGACATAGATCTGAAAGATTATTTTCCGGAGACTATAAGGGAAAATCAGTAGATGCCTAAGAGAACGTTTAGCACGGTAGAAGAGTTCAAGGCTCACATTCACAGGGAAGGAGCCTCACTTGTGGATTTTTCAGGTGTTAAGGTACCTTGCATTCTGATCAGTTCTAAAAAATATGAACAAATACTGCAGAACGTTTACGGCAAAAAAGTTCGGACAGATACTGTACTTGATATATTTTACGATGGTCAAAATGTATTTGTCGACATTCAAGTAAAACTCCTAGAGACTGACTTTGAAGAGAATTTTTTACTGTACGCGAATGACATGGTCAAGTTCTTTGAAGCGCTAGCAGAAAGCGGTATGCTTTCACTAGCGCCAGACTCACTAGATCGCCTCAATTCACAAAATCTCTTTATCATACAATTGCCGAAAAAGAATGCTGCAGAGCACGCACTTGAGATAATCAAAGCGAACTTGAAAAAGTAGAGTTAATAATCTGTATGGGCAAATGAAAATGATGATGCCGCCGCCACACCATAAAAGGCAACAGGACGATCGAGGAGTTCCTCTTGAGATAGATACCCATTACCAGCTTTATGGCAAGCATGCATGGGAAATAGAATACGGCGATCGGTGCCCGACGTGCAACAAGCGGATAGACGAGTTTGGCTTTTGTGCATGCGGAAGTGCTCAATGAGATTCAGAAAGTATTTCCGCGCAGAATCGCCGTCTAGAGGATTATTGTATTGTCCTTATATGAAATGTTAAACAACAACCCGGTGATATGGCTTCTACGATTTGGACTATTGTCATGGTTGTACTCGGCATAATAGTGCTGATAATCCTACTAAGGGTACTCTTTGGGCTGATATAGAGAGATGCTGGATAAATTCATGGAGAAAATGATCGAAACTGCGACATCTGCCTACGTTCCCAAAGTAGAAGAGAAGGTCAAGGCAAGGAAAGCAGAGTTAGAGGATATGAAGGCCAAGGTAAGAACTAACCCAGAGCAGGTAGAGCAGTGGTTTGACAAGGAAATAAATCGGCTACAGAACATCGATATAAGGGAGATTATGAAAAATGCGACGGCCGGGATTTGAACCCGGGTTACCAGATTGGCAATCTGATGTCCTAGACCAAACTGGACGACCGTCGCGCGAAAACTATCGACACTAAGAGGTTATTTAAAGCGTACGTGTCTACAGGAGCAGTATTATTGTGGTGTAACCTCTACTCTCGGTGACATAGTCGCCCTCGACCTCTTCCACCACGGATGTAAGAGAAATGAGATCATGGCTGGGGCAGTTGTTAGCATCGATTATGATGTAATCATCTAGGATATCGGCGCCTTTCATGCTCTCTTCGCTTATAGTGAATCTAACTGGCGAACTGGAATTTATGAGTAACAATTGATTTTTTTGGTAGTGACCGATCCGTGCAAGCCTGCCAGGCCTCGGGGTTGCCTTGATTTTCATTCGGACTTCGCC
>JBKPEN010000041.1:0-5700 GCA_046728425.1 Thermoproteota archaeon | reverse complement strand
AGCACTTAATAATTCATCTATCTATACCATAGACACACGCAAACCCGACTAGCCGAAACAGGGGTCTGATGCACCATTCAGATCTGCGCAAGAAGTAAAGGCTTCTTGTGCCCGGGAAAAATGGTGTCTGCCAGATGCGGCAACAGGTAATCCGTTGCCTTTGGGCGGCGGATAGTCCTAACGCATCTCCTCGGCAAGGGCAAACCACAAGGCTGCTAGGAACCTAGGAGGTAGTCTTGAAGGGGAAGCCACATGTCTTCGAAAGCTAGTCGGTTTTGTTCTTATTCTTCATAAGTTGTATAACATCCTTCAATCTCAGGGACCTATTAATTGTTGAATTTATGATTGTTGCGTTTTAACTTAATACTGGTTGTAAAAAATTCCTAGCAGTTGCTAATCATTAGTCTTTTTTGTCTCAGCAACAATTCATCCTTTGCCAAACGGAGCCCTATCAAACCTGTAAATATTGTCATAGTCGTGAGCCCTGCTACAGTGTACCATTCCATTATGAGACTCGAACCTCCATCGAAGTCAACCACCTATTGCTGATCCACAATGCAGATTCCGTTGCAATCAGTGCAGAAACAAATCCTAGCGCATTCCAACCGACAGATCCACACATTGTTTTTTTCATTCTAAGTATTATAACAGCAAATAGAATGATTAACTCTGCTCAAATGTATTTTATAATTATCAGCTTTAGATTCTAGTAATTAGAAGATGCGAACACTATCATAAATGGATTTGAGCAGTTAAACATGAGCATGATGATCCATAACCGCTTGTTGTTAAAGGTAGGGAGGTAGTCATATCTTTGCCAGTAAATGAATATGTTGTACGCAGAAATTGACAAAAAATAAATCTGCATTTTCAGTTTAGTCTCTATTGCATTTTCAAAAATTTGGAAATGGCTCAGAGCTAGAAAGCAGTCATCATTACCATTTCCGTAATAACAGCGTGTGTCTTTTATTATATCAGCCTAGCAGATAAACGTTAAGAAGTAGGCTGGCAAGTTTACTCATACCAATTGATAAAGAAGAATTCTGATATTGCCAAAGCTATGCGTGACCTTGGATTTCTCACAGAAATGATAGAAGAGGATCCTAATGTACAATTTCGAGCTCGCGCCTACTATAGAGCTGCAGATACAATCGCAAGCCTTCAAGAAAATGTTACCGATATATATGTCAGATATGGAGTGGATGGGCTACTAGAGATCGCATCAGTGGGTAAGGCAATTGCGTCAAAGATAGAAGAATACCTCAAGAGGGGCAAGATTAAACAACTTGAAGAACTAAAGTCAAAAGTGCCTATCGATATAGACGAGTTGTATGGCATAGAAGGCATAGGCCCAAAGACAATGAAGATGTTCTATGACAAGCTGCAGATAAGGACGCTAGCTGATCTAGAAAAAGCAGCCACTGAAGGCAAACTGAAGACCTTGCCGGGCTTTACGAAGAAAAAAGAACAAGATATCTTTAAGCATATTGAGTTTTTCAAGAGAGGTAAAGGCCGCCTCATAATTGGCGAGGTCTACCCACTTGTGAAGCAGATCGAGAAGCGACTTCAACTTATTACAGGCGTCAAAAATGCGATTGCAGCTGGCTCTATTCGCCGTATGAAAGAAACTATTGGAGATATTGACTATCTAGTGACAGCTAACGACCCGAAGCAAGTGATAGATTTTTTTGTCAAAATGCCAGAGGTAGAAGAGATTCTTGGCATGGGCCAGGCCAAGGCATTTGTGAAGCTTGCCAGTGGTATCGATGCTGACTTACTAGTAGTGCCTGAAGAAAGCTGGGGTGCAGCTCTTCAGTATTTCACGGGAAGCAAAGAACATTCTGTTCAATTGCGCAAGATAGCTATATCAAAAGGCCTTCGACTTAATGAGTGGGGTATTTTCAAAGGGGACAGGCGCATTGCAGGAGCAACAGAAGAGGAAGTATACAATACACTAGGTCTACAGTGGATACCACCAGAGATGCGAGAAAACACCGGCGAGATAGAGCTTGGAAAGCAAGGCAAGATACCTCAACTAGTCGAATATGGGAGCCTAAAAGGAGACCTACAGGTACATAGCGAAAACAGTGACGGGACCGCAACCATAGAAGAGATGGCCCGCAGTGCTAAGGCATTTGGTCTTGATTATATTGCAATCACAGACCATACAAAGAGCCTTGCGCTCGCCGGTGGTCTTGAAGAACAGGAACTTTTGGAGCAGGCAGACAAGATATCACAACTCAATGACACACTAATAGAAGAAGAGTTTCATATCCTCTCCTCAGCTGAGGTCAACATCATGAAGGATGGCTCGCTTGATATTTCAAATACGGTCCTTGACAAACTCGATGTTGTAGGCGCTGCAATACACTCGCATTTTAATCTGCCAATTGAAACGCAAACAGAGCGGCTGATAAAAACTGCCAAAAACCCAAACGTCGATATTCTGTTCCATCCTACTGGCAGACTCATAAACAAGCGTGCGGGCTATCTTATGGACATTGAGAAAGTAATTGAGGTTGCAAAGGACACTAACACAGTTCTTGAAATTGATGCACACTACGATAGGCTTGACCTAAAAGACGAATATGTGAGAATGGCAGTACGAAATGGAGTCAAGTTGGTCATTGACTCTGATGCTCATCATCCTATTCATTACTCCTTTCTTATATTTGGTATAGCGCAGGCAAGGCGCGGCTGGGCCATACAATCAGACATCCTTAATACACTGCATGCAGACAAGTTACTCAAAGCATTAAAGTAAATCATATATCATGCATGTAGAGATACTTTATCCCTGTGCGCACGACATTTGAACAGGATGATTTAAAAGCAAGGAAAATATTTCTTGCTGTCTTTTACTTTTGTGCCTTTGTCATGGCATCGATAACCTTCTATGCCATCTACGTGAGCCTTGAAGAGTACTTGCATACAGGTAGAGTCATCATAGGTGAGGTGTTGGTAGATACGGAATTTCCATTCAAAGGGATAGCTAAGCTCACCACCTATTTGATGATAGTATCTGTGGTTGGATGGTATTGTGTGGTCAAATTGGGTGGCGAAAAGGTAAAAGGTATTCCCCAGTGGCTCAAATCTATTCTGCAGTTAATAGTACTTGCCGTGGCAGTTGTGTCGCTCTATGAATTTGTATACAACTTTATAGTATGGGACTCACTGATTACTTCAGATGTAATAAGAGGAGTAATGAGATTTGATGATCTTAGTGTAGAATACCCAAACCCGAAAACTCCTTGGAACTTAGTATTTGCGACCAAAATGTCCCTTGCTGCATTCTTGATCTCAGCTCACGGCTTTTATACAATGTCCAAGCCTGAAAAAAAGTCAGAATATCCATCTTCTGGATTAGGCGTTGATTAAGTTCTGTTTAGACAGTGCTTTAAGCCTGATTGAGGGACCATCAGGACTTAGAAAATCTGATCCGATCTCTAACCATAGCGCTTGTTGCTTACTTCATGAACATAGCGTTGCCCACCAGACTTCCATACAGCCGTACTATCATCGATCTAGCCCATAATCTGCTAAGAATGCAGCCTATGACGGTTAAGTGATTTGCCGTCGTCATCACCACCATTGTCACTACTAGTATCACCACCACGACCGCCGCCAGTGCCTCCTGCGTCTGCTCCTTTCACCTACTGTAAGATATTGTGCTTCTTCTCCTTTTACTCCTTCTGACGCCATATGAAGCAAGATAGCTAGCTTTAGCTACTTGTGTGCTCATAAATAGCTGATCGTTCCGCTCCGCAATTGCGGCATGAGCCCATTACGTACTCCATCTGTTTGCCGCAATTGATACAATCTTCGAATTCTGAGATTGCTATCATAGCTGTCTTCCCTTCATGTTATGATATATATCACTCTGCGTGTTTGAATCCCTAAGAAAAAACTACCGAATTTATCACCAACTATTTTGCAACATGCTTTTTAAACACCTGTCAATTCAACACTACTACTTTTTTGGTTGATGTTAGTTCGATATAAGGGAAGTAACGTTTCTGCTAGGCCTGGCGCAAGGTGCCTAGGCTTTGTATGGCGTATAGCAGACAAGCGTGAGCAATTGCAGTGAGACAACTTTTCTAGGCGCCATTTGGTCTCACTAGTTTCACCTTTTTTCTTACACTGAAGAGATTATTTTATTATTATTATCATATTATCAGTACAACAATAATTATTATATCAGAAAGTATGAGTTTCACACACAGGTGAGACCACCAAAGAGACCGCCAAGTGGACCGACGTCTTATTCTATCTGATTTTCTTCAGCTGTACTAGTAGTCATATTATTACTTGTTATCGCCAAGGTTTCCAACATTCGGCTCACTTCAGGCAAGTATTGATTGAACGTTGATTCTTCACCTTCATACCTTAGCAGGTATACCTTATTTCCTATGGTAGTCCAAGTGTTCATCTGATGTATTATCAAGCTGCCGTTTTGAAATGGTTGAGCGGCCAAAACTACCCTATGCCCCGGATAACCAGCGATAGTAACCTCTGAAGAACTTCTCACATCTACTTGCTCGGATTGATTCAATCTCGTCAACACGAAGTTTGTATATTCTGGAAGTGGTACATTCTGACCATAAATCACCAAAGCTATCGTGAGTCTAGCGGGAAATGTGTCTGACAAATTCTGAAGAGGTGAGTAAAAAGCAATCAAGTCTGTGTAATCTGCAAGTCCGCTTGTAGATGCTATCCAATCTGATGGATACTGCATGAATATACCATGGGTGGGATTTAGGTAAGGAAGGAAAGCTGTTTCTTCTCCTTGTTGGGCTTGTGCAAAAGCTGTCAATGGTAAGAATAGCAAACTAATAACAGCAGCGGATGCTATTATGATAGTACTTTTTCCTTCCCTTTCATCACTAAGACCAGATGATAATACCATTATGAGAAGCAGAATGCTTGTAATTATAAGGATTTTTGTACTCACCAAAACTACTATCTGAAGAAGAGGAACAGTACGAAGAAGCAGCAATAGCAGCTGCCATACCTAACCATTAATTCATTTATTGCTTTTTTCTTTCATTTCTTCCAGAGGCGGTTATAGAGCTAGCTGTTCTCCTTCATTGTAGCGTACTAGGTATAAACACTAAAGACGCTATCTTTCTTGATGAGGGAGAATATTAATTATAACAGTAATCATCGTCGATCTAGTCCCCATCTCCTGGCCTTAGGAGGCCATGGATTCACAGTAAGGGTGGCAGATGTAGCAGACAACACAGGAGAAGATCAATCTAGTTGGACCGTTGGCTCACCATCGTCCAATAACGGTGGTGTTGGTGGTAGGAACAGGTAAGTGGATAATGACAGAGCGACTAACACAAAGCTCTCGCTCTTTCTTTTTTGTTTTCTCAAATTCAGAGAATAAGAAGAGGAAGAGGAAGAGGAAGAGTAGAAGAAGAACAGCTAAGACGTAAGAAGGGACCAATGCTGACTTAGGCGGGCCTGTAATAGGCGTGTTCCTACCATCATCATTAAGCTTGTGGATGCTTTGTTACATATACATTACATCAGCTATTCTATCTCTCTTGATACAATTCCATAGATTGATTGTCCATCAATTACACTTAAGATGTTTCGTTGTCCTGTATCTGTTACCCTTGCTTCATCAATATCAATACCTTCTATGGCAAGAACTTGACCCCTAATTGATATTGTCATTGGAACATTATCTATGAC
>JBKPEN010000267.1:0-5674 GCA_046728425.1 Thermoproteota archaeon | reverse complement strand
TCTACTTTATAGTCTCTTTGGTGTTACGCTAGTAGGGATCTATTTTTCCTTGTCAAGAAAGATAGAATTGTCAACAATAGATACAGCAAAACCGTTATCACAAACGCTTTCTCCTAAATCAAGGAAGATAGTAGGCAAATTATCAGTCTTGTTTGCTGTTGACTCGTTTGCAGGGGGATTTGTAATTCAAAGTATTGTCTCATTTTGGTTCTTTAGCAAATTCGGTATAGAGTTGACTACGCTATCATACATATTCTCAGTCGCAGGAGTGCTTACTGCATTTTCATTTTTAGCTGCGACCAAGATCGCTGACAAGATTGGGCTTGTAAATACCATGGTTTTTACACATATCCCGTCAAATGTATTACTTATTTTAGTAGGACTTGCTCCTACGCCACTATGAGCCATAGCATTTTACTTAGGAAGAATCGCATTATCTCAGATGGATGTGCCTACAAGACAATCGTATATTGTGGCAGTAGTCAATGAAGAAGAAAGAACCCCTGCTGCTGCAATTACTAATACGTCAAGAAATATTTCACAGACTATATCGCCTTCCTTGACAGGTACTATTCTACAATTGTTGCCACTATTGTCTGCACCTTTCGTTATTGGTGGAGTACTGAAAATTGTATACGATGTGGTGTTATATTTTCAGTTCAGGAATGTCAAGCCTGCTGACGAAAAGGTAGGTGACTAGCTTTGCTAATGCTACGGAGCATACAAAGAAAAGATTAGAGCAGAGGGTGAATTTTAGCGCTGACTTCTCTTTCTATAGCTGTCATTTAGATAGGAGGTAGAGAGCTACATCAGAAAAGGCTAGCTGAGGTCATTGTGGGTCCAAATCCACCACAAGGTCCATTTCTTTTGTTCTAGTTAACTACAGTATTAGAATAAAAGCTCATTTTAGGAAGTTGTCAGACAAACCAGTATCGATGCCAATACTGCACTTTCTTTTGTCAGACACAATCTGAAATTCTGCAAATGGCGACTTCTTAAATAGAATATTAGCGGTAGAATGAGCGGCAAATGCGATTCATTGTTCGCGCAATAATCCCAACTGAAGCAGGAAATAGAAGTATAAAGGATCCTAACTTCATTAAAAACATACAAGGCTTCATGGAGAACAGCAAGGCTGAAGCAGCATACTTTACTGAGCTAAATGGCGATAGAAATTGCCTTTTCTTCATAGATATGTCATCTGTAGATATGATGCCAGTTATTGCAGAACCATTGTTTCAGATGGGTGCAAAGGTGGAATTCCATCCAGCAATGAACATGGATGAGCTAAAGAAAGGTCTGAGTGCTGCAATAAAGTAAAAGAATTTTTTTCTCTTTTTGTGTTGCGCAGTACCTCATCTCCTTTAAGCCTAGCGGCTTCTAACTGAAGAAGTTGCCATCACAACTAATTGAGCCTCATATACACTATGTAACAATTAGTTAACTTTGAAGAATATATAGAGAGTCAATAAATGAATTTCTATTTAGAACAAATTAAAGAGAGACACTAGCAACCTTCTCGAGAAAACAGGTTAGTACAACACTACAATGGAATTTTCGATACTTCTTCTGATAACAGTATGATAATTATGGCAGCATAAAAACATGATTGAATATAAGATATAATATCAATACTATACAAGTCGATGTATAAGAGCTTATGGCTATCACTATCCCATTAGATGACTTAAATAAGGCTAAAATAGTTTCCATGATTCTTAACAAAAGGACAGAGGAAGCATTACAACATCTAAGCAAATTCTATGGTATGACTCCACCTGAAATAGTAGTTGGAACTGTAAAAGGAAAACGAAAGACAGTCTATGCTATTTATGTTCAAAAAGAAAGTAAAATTTATGCAATAAACTCAGATGTCTTTTACAATCCCTTTATAGTGTTACATGAATTTTATCATCATATGAGGACAAGGGGAGGTATACATAGGGGATCTGAGAAGAATGCTAACATGTATGCAAGAAATTTCATTCATGCATACAACAGGATAATTAAGCAGATGACAGATCCTCTATAGAAAGCAAAAGAAAGAAAAAAGAAACAGGCACTATACGTTGAAGAGACACAAAAAGGTATTTCAGAGAAATTAAAATGCTTTAGGTTGTATTGCATTTGGTGATAGGCAACAAAAGAATAAGAGATTGTCTTACTATTATCTAGAACGTCTATTACATACTGTAACATATGCAACAGCTAAAAACAATCTCCTCATTACATGCGTCACTCAATTGATTTAGGTTAACACACTGATTGACATGTTAGTTGCGATTTTGATGTTGTAGTTTGCGTCGAATTGAGCTCGTTTTAGGAAGTTGTCAGACAAGAACCCTAGCGTTGACGTGGACAGATAGGTACAAAGTAGCATGATGATTGCATAATGTTTGACATTACTAGATTTATATCTCTCTTGCTTTTGTTGCTGCTACTATATTATCCGGAATATGATTGCAAATTTTTTATAATGTGGATCCGCTGAAATTCCGGTTCTACATGGTCGTGGGAGAAAAACTCTTTGAAGAGAGTGGCAATGTAACAGGGTTCAAAGTAACAAAGGTTCATCCAATAGAGGGAGTAACTATGGAAGTAAGTTTTGTATCTGAAATAAAAGGAATAGGTAGATTTCCAAGCGGCAAAAATATAGGCTCAGGCACCATAACCCAATATCCGCATGGCATAGTTGATGGTAGTTACCAAGGTTCATTTATGACAACCGTTGCAGACGGCACTAGTGGTGACCAATTTGTATGGTGGGCCCATGAAAAGACCAAAGAGCTAGGAGGCGGAAAGTTCAAAGGATTAACTATGTTAACAGGATTTACAAATTCCCAAAAGTTATCTTGGATGAATAATTTAATTATAGCACTTGACTTAGAAACTGATTCTGAGTCCCAAACGTTTAAGGCAACTGCATATGAATGGAAATAGTATACAAAGAAGATGAAATAGACAACACAAAAAAGCTGCCGTGGTGTAGATGTCGTGGGTTCAACTCCCACCTCGTCCATTTCTTTTATTTTGGTTAACTACGGTATTAAATCACATCTGTTTTGGGTAGTTGTCGGAGAAAATCTCTTATTTGCAACTGACTAATAGGAAAGGATGATTAAAACAAACCTTAACTGATATGAGTCTATGTTGGCTCTGCTCTAGATGGTATTGTGATGCACATAGCTTGTATACTTCACCACTCACACTTTGATTCATGAGATATCTTTGCTGCAATTGGTGGTGGTTCTGGTTGGTTTAGGTGAGACTTAGTTATCTAGTCCCAACTTGCCAAATAAGTTATCTATGAACCCGTCTACGTCAAATATTTTATCCACGTCAATTAAGTCACTATCTGAGCCTGAGTTATTATTATCTGTGTCAGATAAGTCAGGTTTTGCTTCTCCTGCTGCTGTTGATTGTTCAGCTGGTATCTCTTCTTGTGGTTCTTCTGGGGGTGTTCCAACTTTGCTTTCTATACTGTTAGATGCCCTTTGATCCTCTCTGTCTGTGACAGTACGATCTCCATTATGGCTGCCTGCTTCGTCAGATATTTGATCAATATTTTCATCATCATCTTCATCATTTCTTTCTTCGCTACTGCTGGCGCCATTATCATCAAAGTTCGAGCTAGAAGTGTGAGTCTCTGTTGTTGCTTCTACTCCTTGGTTGTCATTAGGTATTCCTACTTGAGTGTTCTGGCTAGCGTTTTGCTGGATGCTCTGGGTCAAGTCTGGAGCTGTTGTTGCTTCTCTTTGTTCTCCTCCTTGGTTACTATCTTGAGCTGTTGATTGTTCAGCTGGTATCTTTTCTATCGGTGCAGTAGGAGGTTCAGAATCCGATTGCTCTTGTTGAGGAGGCAAATTATTCTCGCTTATGTCATCTTCTTCTTCTCGTTCGGATGGCTCTATTATTGTTGGTGAGGGTGATGGTTCTTCTTCTACAGTGATTCGTACACTATCAGATGCTCTTTGACCACTAGAGTCTGTAACAGTAAGATGTACGTTATATGTACCAGCTTCTTCAAATGTATGAGAAACGGTTTGTTCGTCACTACTTCTGCCATCATCAAAGTTCCATCTATAAGTATAGGGTTCTGTACCACCTGACACATCGGCTTCAAACTCAAAGGTGGCTGGTGCAACTATTCTTCCCCTTTCTCTGTCACTTAAAGTGATATCAACTGTAAGAGGCTGTTCTATTGTTATTGGTTGTTGTTCTTCTTCATCATCATCCACTTCATCTGCTGCCGCTGGTTGTTGTTCTTCCTGTTCTTCTACAGTGATTCGTACACTATCAGATGCTCTTTGACCACTAGAGTCTGTAACAGTAAGATGTACGTTATATGTACCAGCTTCTTCAAATGTATGAGAAATAGTTTCGTCATCATCGCTTTCTACGCTGCTGCCACCACCACCATCATCAAAGTTCCATCTATAAGTATAGGGTTCTGTACCACCTGACACATCGGCTTCAAACTCAAAGGTGGCTGGTGCAGTAGCATCATCTTCTCCTTCTCCTTCTTCTGTGTCACTTGAAGTGATATCAACTGTTAAGGAGCTACTAGTAGGTTCCTCCTCCTCTGCTACTTCTTGTTCTTGTGCTTGCTCTGATTGTGCAGCTAGCATCTCTTGTGCTACTTCTGGTGCTGCTATTAGCTCAAATGAATCAAATACCTGCTGGACTGCTATTGGTAATGGTGGTAGTGTTGGCGCTCCTAATCTGATAGATGGCGCTGATGTTGTTGTTTGTTGTATTGTTGCTGGAGTTGCAGTGCCAGCTACAGTGGTAGTAGAGTTGCCCTCATAAAAGATGCTATATCCCTTTGTTATCCCTGGGTATGGAGCTGTTGCATTTGTAGCAGTTGAAATGAAATAGCCTTCTCTTATTACATTTGGAGCAGAAGTAGTACTGTATGTCATTTCTACAAACTTGGCTGGTACTGTTGCTATTGTTTGGTTTGTCTGCGGATCCATAACATTTAATGTAGTATCTGTATTGTTTACAATCTTGATGTTCCTATAACCAACTTGCTGAAGCTTCTGCATGTGATATGATAGAATATTGTCAATTGTCATATTGTTATTATTAGTGGCGGTGGTAGTAGTAATGTTATTAGCCGCTGCCTGAAGTCTAGTATTCAAGTCGGGATATCGAACAATATGTATGATGTCTCCTCCACTTTCTTGACAATGGACTGTGTTGCCTCCTCCTCCGCTGCTGCTGATATTATTAGAAAGTGCTGCTCGTTGTTGCTGCTGTTGCTGCTCTCCCTGTGGACAAAGTTGTGCTAGTATTCCATAGCCTTGCCTTGACTCTTCTGAGAATGTGGAGCCTGTATTATTCACATCATCAATTACCCAGCCCTCTGGTACCTGTAGTCTAAAGCTGTCCTCTGTGCTTTCAAATGATCTTATTGCGTTCTGACTTACTGCGGTTGGTGATTGGCTGATAAGTGGCTGTTGCTGCTGTTGCTGCTGCGCATCTCTTCCTCCTGTGTCATTTGAAGTGATTTCAACTGTCAAGGGGTTATTAGGGTCTTCTCGTACTGCTTGTGCTTGTACTGGTTGTGCAGCTGGAATGTCTTGTGCTGCTATTAGCTCAAATGAATCAAATACCTGCTGGACTGCTATTGGTAATGGTGGTAGTGTTGGCGCTCCTAATCTGATAGATG
>JBKPEN010000184.1:0-14867 GCA_046728425.1 Thermoproteota archaeon | reverse complement strand
GCTGTGGACAATGCTGTGGACAATGCTGTGGACAATGCTGTGGACAATGCTGTGGACAATGCTGTGGACAATGCTGTGGACAATGCTGTGGACAATGCTGACAACAACACCAGTCCAGAATCTCTTGAAGAAGTGCAGACTAGGGTGCAGAATCTAAGGGCGATGCTATACAAAAATCTAGTTTTTGAATCAGGTAGGTTTGAAGTATATAAATTGGACACTAATTCACCGGTTTCTGTGAGCCATTCGATATCTGCAGGTACTGATGAGTTATCCAAGGTAGCGAGAGTTGCAGGAGAAAGCGAATATCTAAATAATGTACAACTTGGGCCTTTTCTCGAGGATTCATTAATAGTATCAGGTTCGCCACCCCCGGAATTCTCGGACAGTGCAATAACCGTAGTAGATCCCACAAGTAAACACCATTTGCCAAATGCGTACTGGTCAATAGGATCAATCAATGGTGGTTGGATGAATTCAATAACGTCATTTCTCAACAGATTTGGAATCAAAACCTGGCAATTTGACTACGATAAGGGTTTCATTTTTACATGGGGTGAAAAATACTCAGTGTCAAGGTTCAATCTTGAGAATGCCAAACCAGTATCAAGATTCGACTTCAATTCACTAGATGAGATATCGCAATGGGGAAATAGTCATCCCAAATATCAGTCATTTGAGCTTGAAGAGCAACCCATGCTTGGGCTGCCTGGCGAAGGCAAGGCCATGAGAGTTGTCTTGAATACTTCTAATTATGGCTGGAAGACTATCACATCTCCAGCTTTTGATGTATCTACTGACCGATTGTATGTAATCAAGCTTGGCCTCCGCTTCATCAATGCACAAGACGTGCAATTGAGAATAACAGAATTTGATAAGAATGGTGTTGTAATTAACAGTGCTATTGTACAACCTCCTGAAAGTGGATATTCATATTGGAAGGATATTAAGTTTAGTTATAGGCCATTTAACAAGGAAGTCACGAGCATCGCGCTAAGTATATGGCATGGAAATCTCACAAAACAGCCTCTGCCCAACATTTTGTGGATTGACAGCGTAAGAATGTACGATGTTACAGATCAGGTACAGGAAAATAGCATTAGCATCCCATTCAAAATGAACAATAACAACAATTACAAAGTCTTTGCTCGATATCTGGAGAGTCCTGAAGGGGGACGGTTCAACGCAATGTTGGAAGGCAGATTAATTCAAATAAATACTTTATCTAGTGATTCGAAATTTGTATGGAAGGACCTCGGTGAATATAATCTAAATCAAGGAAACCATAATATGACATTTATTAACGAAAGAGGCTTTAATGCAATAAATACAATCCTTTTGATTCCGAAGGACCAGTTTGAAGAGATCAAAGGACGAATTGACGATTGGCTAAACCGTAATAGTACTAGACTCATGTACATTTTTGAGGCTGAATCAGATATGAACATAAATGATAAAACTATTGCTGATGGGATTCAATCAGATAGTGGCAATGTCATCTTAGAAAATAGTACGGCCTGGACGCAGTTCAATGTAAGACAGGAAGGTGATTATAGGCTTTGGATTAAAGGATCAGGAAATTTCGCTGTGGCAGTCAACGATCAAAGTGAGGTACTGAATGCATCTTCGAACAAACCCTTTCTATCCAAGCCTTTCGGATTGGATGAGGGGGAGTCCAGGTTGGAAGTTACCCCATTACAAGAATCCGGGAAATCTTCAAATGCCTACCAGAGTACCCATCTGGCAGATGATAGTAGTAATAACGGAAGTAGCGAGGTTACAAACGTCATCGATTCAATCTGGCTAGTTAGAGATAGCAGTTACCCTCGCGAGTCAGTTGATAATAACAATAACTCACAGAATGGAATGCACTTAACAACTATTGCTGAGAAAGGGTGGTCTTCACAAAAATACGAGATTAAATTGGATAATGCTACTACACCTTTTACCATTTCTCTCGCAGAGCCATTCAACCAGGATCTAAGGGCAGCAATATACACAAAAGATGGGCTATCAAAAACTGAAAGCCTTCTACCGCTATTTTATTCTCTAAAAAGTGGCGTCTATATAGATTCCCCCGCCACCGTTACCAAAATTGTGATATATAATGCGGGAGCACCTTTCGAATGGCTAGTTGCGATCAGTGGTTTCATTTCCCTCGCAGCCTATATTCTGCTCGTACTATCATCCAATATGAGATTAAGAAATCGGTTCAAAGGATTAGGATACAATCTGAATCATCTTGTCAAAGATAGGATATCGCAGAATAGAAGTAAATAATAATATCAACAATGTGGAAGCGCTACCTCTTCTTGTATTGTTTACTTGCGCGAAGTTTGCTCGGGCAATTGTTCAATTATCGCTCTGAGATTCTCCATATGATAGGATGATTCATAGCCTTTTAGAATATCTCTAATCCTTAACCCCTCGACTATTGCATGTCGCTCATCCCTTAAGAGCTCACGAACTAATTTGGCAAATGATTCGATATCATGCTGGGACGGCATGACAACCGATTCATCAAGTATTTCGCAGATTCCACTCTCGCTAGACACGACTATGGGACATGCATGTGATGCTGCCTCAAGAGCACTCATATTAAAGTTCTCGACCCCTGGGTAGAGAAATGCTCTTGCGCTGCCATAGAGTCTTGCCAGCTCTTCATCAGTCGGGTTAACTACAAATTTTACCCTGCGACTTATCTCCGGATCTGAAGAAAACATTTCCACTATGTTCTTTGCGGTATGTGACCATGAACCTGCTATAACCAACTCCATTTGTGGAATCCTTCTTAGGATATGTATGAGTATATCGTAAGTAGGATGAAATCCAATTCTCCCGACACTTAGAAAGAACTTCTCTCTATGTGATGTTGCCACTTTATCGGAGAACCGTGCAAGCGTCGGGTACAGCACCGTGCTATTCAACCCTAGCTCTTTTGCTAGCTTGCTCTGGGACCGCCCTGAGTTTACTATAATAACATCTATATTTCGCAACCAGCGCATTGCAAACATCTTCTTTAAGAACGCAGATCTAAAAAACAGCTGAAAAATATTTCCTGTGATTGTAAATTCAATAGGATCATGCATGTACGCGATTATCCTGCTCCTATCTCTTTGGACTTTAATGCTTCTCGTTACGGAGTAGCAAGCTGGCAAGTTGTGGCAAATGAAAATGTCTGTATTATTTGTTATTTTTTTAGCTAGGAAAAGATTCCTATTTAGCATTTCGGAAATAAAAGGAGTTGGACCTGTATAATCCGCAAGATACTCAACTGAAATTCCATGCAATAGCTCAGTCCAAGGATTAACTGGTCTAATTAATGAAACCAACTTGACATTATGTCCTAGCCCTTGAAGGAATTTTGCTTCCTCGATGGCGACTCTATAGAGGCCTCCTGGACTTACAGAGGGGGTGATTACATGTATATTAATATGGCTCACCACTTGTGCTTAGCTCAGTCCTATAGAATTTAAGGGTAAATTTTAGACACTTGTACGAGCTTAACATGTTTAGACAACTCTGAGAGTATTACAATTTCTACTTGCAGATAAGAATTTACTTCTAAGTTATGTACCTTGGCTTTTTTTCGCTACAAGTTATAACCTAGCTTTTCCAGCATAACAACAACGTCCGAGCATGTATATAGAGGGTTCTTTTTCTACTGCTGCAAATCCCATAGAATCAGGCATGAGAAATGACTCCTCATGAAAGAAGAAATGTATAATAATTTTTAATTTGTACCTATACTTTTCGAACATAACATTCCATAGCTTGCTAATGCACACTTAGGTTTAAGACCAAATACCCGACTACTAAAATTGGAAAGGAGTTGTGGTTACTGTCCCCTTATGTTTCAATGTTCTTCGGATTTGCCATATTAAATTTAAAGTATTTTTAGGATGAAATGTTCAATGACATCAAATGCTACTATCCGCATATCGAATTCTTCATCAGCAGAAGGTATGTGCAATATAGAGTCACAAGGTAATTCTATCTTTAACCTCAGCCGGTTGCATGTTCTAATGCATGTCTCCAGATATCAATACCCTTTGCCTCAATACCTTCGCCATCGATTGTCCAATGTAATATGGTCCTCCCTTCCTACATTGCAGTTATCATAGAAAAGATTGTCTTTGCAAGCATTCATTTAATTCGTCATGTGCTTTTTACTTCTGTTTGTTCTTCTTTCAGAATGACTTCTCTGTATTTCATGCGTCATAAAAATTTTATCTAGTATATGCGCTCGAAGGCTGAGTACATCTTTCGTGCATTGATATAGGCATCTGAATCCTCCTCTTTTTTATGCACGGCCGCTTCCGCTTTGGTTTCTCATAGTTACAACCAAATGTCTTAATTCAGAAACTGAAGTGTTTCTCAGTGCAAGCAAGATTACTGATGTAGCTGCAATTGAAGAGATAACTGCGATTAAACTATGTTCGAATATGAAATTAACTACATACCCACTGAAACAACCTATGATAATAGCTATTATAGAATTCAAAAGATATCTTCTCTCAGCTGTTTCAAACTGAGATACTGCATATGCTGTAGAAGCAGCGTATGCGATTAGAATTGAGTATGCGGCTCCTAGGCTGCCGTAGTAAGGAACGAGAATGACAAAGGAGACCAGGAATCCTATAGTTTGTATTATGCCAATAGTTATCATATTTCTCCAATTACCTAAATTATTGAATTTAGATGCCGCATTCATTGTTACAGCGATTGGTATTATCCCCATAGAGAGTACTAATAGAATGGTATCTGCTGAAGCATATTCTGGCCCAATGATGCCAAGGACAGCTCTAGGTGCCACTATTAACGCTGAAACTATAGGTGCAGTGAAGCTCAAACCAAGCCTTAGGCTGCCTGACGATAAATCAATTTTGGATTCTGTCGATGCTGGAATAACCGTAAATGACATACTTGCTGCTAGGCTAGCTCCAACAACGCTGAGCATCATGGCAATATAAAAAATGCCTATATCAGAATCGCTTATTCCAAAAGAGGCAAGAAGGATTACAGTAAGTGTCATAATTATGGTCCTAGACAGTTTCGAAGGCGCATTGGACAATCCTTCCTTAATGACTTCAATGACATATCTCTTGTCATGTATTGGCCTAAGAGACAACCTACTTCCTGCGGCCACTAACATGGTAATCGCTGTCACCAGACTTGCCATCATAAAGGACAACAGGATCCCAAAAGCTCCGAAACCCATGGACAGTAGAATATATGCCGATAAGAATTTAGCGCCGGAGGCGGCGATATCGAAGACTAATACACTTCTTGCATTTGAAATTCCAAGCAATGCGTAGCGACTAACGAAACCTATTGGCGAAAGAATAAGCAGTGCAACAGCAATCAGAACAAATCCCTCCAAAGACGCATGATACATATCTGTGTTAGCAAGAAATAGTATGACACCTATCGAACCCGAACTTATTATCAATTCAATAGTGAGTGCCATTCCCAGGATTTGCGACCGGGGTAATGACGCTTTTCTTAACAGGGGGTATTCTAGGCCTATTTGCGATATGGTTGCGATTAAAAGCACCAGACTATAAACAGAGGTTGCCTGACCTATCTCTGAGGTCGACGCAAACTTAGAAATTACAAACCAATAAACCCAATTTGTGATTGATATTAATATTTGATCAATAAAGAGCAGCATCCCTTGACCAACAAATTTATTCGTCAAAGCAGAGCCCTTCTTTTGCATATTAGCTTCTCATCTGCCCCTCTTTTTCTTATGCTAGTTGCAGCGGATCGAGATAATAAATATTAACTCAACCGAACCGGTACATATAAGGAAACAAGGGATAACCCTAAATGCAACTTCAGCTTCCCTTCAGGAAGGAATATCGACCCAGAAACCCAAGTATAATAAAGTGTTGTGTATATCTAGTGAGATAGATTTTCTCAAAGTCAGAACATTTCTGGAAAGTATGGGTAGGAACAGCAGGAACTCCAAAGCGACCCATGAGACAGAACTAACGCATTTCCAGCGCTTTCTTGGCTCAGGCCGCAACGACAATTACCAGAACTACAACGTTGAGAGCACGCTATCAGCGCTACAGGCAGGCTCGATAACAGGATTGTTTTGAAAAGTTCAAACAAATTCTCAAACTATACTATCGGACAACCTTATACTTTGCAACTTATTCAATACCTGTATCATAGATCTATTATACTCATTCACGTAATATTGAGCCCAAGATCCCCTATGGCTCCTAAGAATTTTACTTAGGCTAACTTTTATTAGCGGTATAAGAAGTGCTACATGATGAAAAATACCAAAGGGGTTAGTGTACTTGCTTCAGCTTTGGCCCTGTTTGGGCTATTTGTTTTTCCCTTTATGCTCTTAGATAGTGTAGAAACTACAACCACGCATATTACAGACACAGAACCCTACATAACATTGGCAAACTCCACAAATGGTTCTGTCATAGCGATAATTACATCTGGCGACAGAGTAGGTGATAATAACTACGAATTCGCAAAGATCCCTGATGGAATAGGTGCCTTCATTACGGGTCCGGCTCCTAACAACACTGATCAGACACTTAACATATTTGTTAACCATGAACTAAATAATGGAACCTATGACGAAGGATTTGCCAAAGTATCGAACCTAGAGCTTGACCAAGATGGGAGGATAATCCAAGCAGATTTCGCAATCAACGGATTAGAACTGTATGAACAATTTTGTTCTGCGTATCTTGTTGAGGGATATGGATTTGAGCATCCTATATACTTTACAAATGAAGAAGTAGGTGATGGAATTGTCGTTGCAATAGATGGCGTAACTGGTGAAACAACTGAAATGCCGTGGCTAGGCAAGCTTAAGCATGAGAATACTATCCATGTGCCGTATTTCTACGAAACGGCAAACAAGACTGTAGTACTTACTTTTGAAGACGGTGATCCAACAAAATCTGAGGTGTACATGTACGTTGCAGATTCACCACAAGACTTGTTGAAGGGTAATGGTCAGCTTTATGTCTTCAGTGCTGAAGATAATAGATACGATACTTGGGATGACATATACTATTCTGATCCCGACACAATAATTGGGAAATTTATACCACTTACATGGAACCATTCAACACAGGATGAAGTAGAATTACATGAGGAGGCAATAGAGGCTGGAGCATTCCAATTTATCCGGACTGAAGACGGAGCAATGGATAAGAGGGAAGGACATACAAATATCTTGTATATGGCAGATACTGGAAGCGATGCAGACGAAGATGACTTGCCAATTCCAGTCGGCCACAATGGACAGGAATGGGATAGAGGCAGAATGTACAAGTTTACATTTACTGATCCGGCTGACCCTACAAGCGTAAACCTAGAGGTAATAATGGATGGAAATGATCGTCGAGCCCCAGGTTATGCTGCCAGTCTAGATGAAGCCATGGTTAATCCAGATAATATAGATACTAGTATTAACACTCTAATGATCCAGGAAGATCGCATATATGAAAATCGATTTAATGCAACCGTGCCATATAATGTTTCAAATAATGCCAAGATACTGATGGTCGACTTAGATTCAATAGATGAAGGAAGAGCAGAGATGGAAAACGTAGCATATGTTAACCAAATAGCAAATCAGACATCTATGCATGGAGAGTGGGAATCTTCAGGGATACTGGATGTTTCTGATTTCTTTGGAGAAGGAAGTTGGTTGTCATCAGTACAAGCACATACACTTGAAGAAGGTGGTCAATTACTGTTATTGATTGTAGAGAGTTCATGAGGAGACCCCCTTTCTTTCTGTTGTAATATAAGAATCGTTAGCGCGGAGCTCGTGGTTGACATGACGACAGAAGATTGGAATTCTGTCATGGCAGTCAACGTACGAGGCTGGTTCCTGCACTCACGTGAAGCGCTTCGTGCAATGATCCCTAACCGTAGTGGATCAATCGTTAACGTCGGCTCATATGCCTGCTACTATACATTTCCCCAGATTGCAGCCTATGCTGTCTCCAAAGGGACTACTGCGCAATTGACTATGACTACAGCCCTTGAGAAGATCGCCCACGGGATTCGTTTTAACGCGGTTGTGTCCAGAAATGTCATAACCAGACTTCTCGACGGTGTTAGGCCTGACGGGCGCGAGTTCCTCAGTGAGCATGGCAAACACGCTCCTAATGGACGCGCAGCCCAACCGGAGGAGATAGCCGAAGTCATCCCTTCCTTGCATCGGACCGGGCAAGATTAATCGTCGGCGCTATTGTGATGGCTGATGGCGGCTATAGTGTAATAATCCAATAGCGCCGAGCTATACCTGCATCTCTCATTTTAATATGGCATTCAGTGACCATTCGCTTATCATTTAACTAATGAATTGTGGGAATTATTTCCTTATTGATAAATTCCTCGAAAGTAGGATCAAACCATTTCTCTAATTATAGATCGCTTTTCGAATATTCAGTTATCTTGCCTTCCTCAAAACATGTTCTCATATATGTAACTATCCAGTCAATTCGTTGTCTCTTAATACTTTTCTTTGGCGCATATGATACACATGTGCGAATGTATACAAGATAGGATAAACATATGCCATCTCAGGAGTCCAATCTGATTCGTCCTTGTTTAGAATCTTTACTAACTCTGGTCTATCAACTGTCATACTAGTAAGGGTCTGCATTCTTTCGTCTAAATCGTTTAGAACCTTTAGAACCTTTGTTTCTATATCTACTGTTAGTCTCTGCATGTGCTTCCTCGAAAAATACAAGACCACGAACATGGTGCCAATTATTCCAAGTGCTTCTCCAATGCCAAATATTTCGCCTACACCTACTTCAACCATATGATTCTCCATCCAAAGAGACATTCAAATTGTTGCTGGCATTATTTTTAGCAACGATGAAAAGGACTTTGGCGTGACGTAGAAAAAACGGCTTGAGGAGCCGAAGAGATGAACAGATATGCTTCGTGTTAAAAGGACGAAAAAAGACAAAAGTAAGTTTGCGATAGTAGCTGCCAACAATCATTAACTGCCGATACAACAATCAGATTCAGACAATTTCCCTACGCTACAAAATTATCTTGTTGGTATGGACCTTTGTTACGTTCGAGTTTGGCAGAGAATCCAATCAATTCTTTGTCATATCTATGAAGGAGTTTGTGTCTGTAATAAATTCGCATTACATCACTAAACATCTTCACAATCTCTTTTGTATTGAATCTACGTTCTATCTTCATTATTACAGGCATCTCCTGAACTTTTAAGTGCAGAATAGAGGCTATCGTAAGCAACTCCACATCAAAAGCATAACGATTAACACTGACATTTCTGAATATTGTGCGCATTATCTCTCCTTTTCCTACCTTTAATCCTGCTTGCGTGTCGTTTTGGGAGATACCTAAACTCACCTTGATTAGCAGGTTAAATGCTCTGCTTAAAAACTCCCGCGATCTTGGAATTCTAACTATGGAGTCTGGGTGCCTTTTGGATGCTATTACCAAATCAGATGTGCTGAGTCTTTCAACATAGTCTTTTACCAGATCAGGGGAAATATCCAAGTCCCCATCCAAGAATATAACAGCATCTCCATGCGAATGTAAAACCCCCTGTCTTACTGCGTATCCCTTTCCTCTATTTGGCGTATAAGATATAATGTGCACATGCTCATCTGTCAGTGCTATGCCTTTTAAAATAGTCAATGTATCATCAGTGCTGCCATCATTTACGACTATCAGTTCATAGTTACTAAAAGCTAATTCTACTGCTTGCTTTATCTTCTTAAGCGAGTAGGAAATCTTCGCTGCTTGATTGAAGATTGGAATTATTAGTGAGATACTAGATTCTGGGATCGATCTACGTTTATCTACCACTATCTCTTCTTGTGATAGTGTCATTGAGAGTAGCAAGTGATGAAGAAAAGCATTTAAAGCTTGCTGAAGGTATGTATAAGTCGCCAATTTAAGAAAAATCCTCAGTGATATATTTATTATAGGCTAAAAAGGCATGATCTGCCGAGATTGGGCTTATTTTTTAGGAAAAGCTATTTGTCTTTGTCATACAATATCTTCATCCTACCTTACCTGAATTCATCTGTACATTGCCTAATCGGATGCAAAGATGCACAGGTGCAAGCTGAGGGTGCTGAAACGAGTAGTATTAATATATGCAAACCCAGGAGGAGCTAAGACATGGCTTTGTTTGCTATTGGCGCTAGCAAACTTGGTAGGAATCTAGGATATGGTCTGCCGATTTCTTCAATATTATCGGGAATCGCATTTACTGTATCCATTTTCTTTTACGCATATGTTGTCGGCTCTTTTTTTAGAATACTTGTCTATCCCCTTATAAATAGGGCAACAGTTTATACAATTTTTCAAGACTATATTACAAATCAACATCTTGATTATGTTATTGTCATACTTGCGGCAGCCTTCTGGTTCTTGTTTTCTCTTAAGAACAGGGCTATGCGGTATTGCTTCTCACTAGCTTATGGCAGCAGCGGGATCATATTTGCACTCATTAGTCCAGATAATATAATTTTCGATATCCTTGCCTTGCTATCTCTTCCCTTGATCATCAGCCTTATCTTATTCTACCACCGTAAAGGGCAGAAAGACCTTCTTAGTTTCAATGCAAAGTTGACTTGGCGCTATATCTCTCTAGCTGTAATTGCTATCAGTGCGATAGGCATAGTTTTTCCAGTATTAGCTGTTTTTCTTACGCCTGTTTTTGGTTATTCCATTGGAGACGATCCAGCAAATGAACTATTCTTATTGTTATCTAGTTTTTCTACTCTTTACATTTTCCCGCTGGTATTCTGCCTACCTGTGAAACTTTTAGAGAGAGGAGTATTGAAAATGCTCAAATTAGATAATAAAGAAGACATGAGTCAAACCCTACCTGATGATTATGATAAGAATAAGCTAAAGAGCCAAACCAAGGTAGGCTTTCTACTGCTTGCTATCATTCTATCTGTTGTTTTGGTCCTTATACCACAACATCCTTTGATAAACCCAGACAATCGAGATATTGGAGTTGATACTCATTACTATGTCACTTGGGTTCGAGAGTTAGCAAAATCAAATAATGTGTCTGACCTTATTTATCAAGCATTCGTAGTACAAGGACAAAGTGGAGACAGACCTCTATCTTTGTTAGTTCTCTTTGGGGTTTACCAAGTCGTTGGAGGTAATCTTTCAGAATTAATAGAACATTTTCCACTAGTTCTTGGGCCAGCTACTGTTTTGGCATTATATGTCCTGACTCGAGAACTTACAAGAAATGAAAAAATTGCCATCATCGCTGCGTTTTTTGGAGCAGTATCCTTTCACACATTAATTGGGATATATGCTGGCTTTTATGCTAACTGGCTTGCACTGATAGTCGGGTACGTATCAATAGCATTTCTGTTTCGATATTTGCGATCAGGTCGCATATCTGACATAGTTGTCTTTTCGACTTTGCTTATTGGAGTTTTGTTTTTTCATATATATACATGGACAGTACTTGCAGCAATTTCAGGCACCTTTCTCGTGGTCATGTTGTTAGTGGTTATGTGGCAGAAGAGCAAGAAGAAGCGCAACAGCAACAACATCAACATCTCCAATCTTTTCACAAAGAGAAGGATAATTTGGCTTCTTCTAGCCATCCTCCTATCTATTGTGATTGACATTACTAAGGTGGCGTTAATTGGTTCTTCTGGAGGTGTAGAGCGAGATATACAAGTTGCACAGACAAACCTTGTCAATGAACAACTAAGCATGCGATGGCGTATCTTAAATGCGACAATGCATGATAGCCTAGGTGGAATTTTCAGCAACTTTATAATTTTGCTACTAGGATTATTTTGGGTTCTCAAATCGAATATCCGGGAGCCTAGCACTCTGTTTTTAATTATTTTCCTTTCAGCAGGGATGGTTCCACTTATTTTCGGATTGTGGGTACTTCAGGCTAGAGTACTTTATGATATACCATTTGAAATTCCTGCAGCCATAGCCTTGTACTATATATCAACTAGATCAGGCACTAGGCTAGTCACACTAGCCGCAGCGTGCACATGGCTTGTAGCAATCTCTTTGGTTACTGTCATGAACTATTATCTTGTTTGGAGGCCGGGGCTTCATTAGTATCCAATTGCAGCAATTATGTAAGACACAAAATGATTGTTGTGATTTTTGGCATCATTCTTGATAGGAGCTGTAGATACTAAGTTAAATATTATCCTGTATGAGACACTATGAATAGATTTCTCCCAAAAATGGAACGAGAAGACAAGAATTCACAAACTTTCATTAGCAACTCTTTAATACCTTGATAACTGATAGTCCGCTGATGTTCGAAACAGTAATAGCAGCAATGCTCAAGCATAAACAGATCGTATTCGCAGCCATAGCTGTTGCAGCGCTTTCCGGAATGGTAATCGCACCCTCTACTCAAGTCGCACGAGCCCAACTAGGAGAGGACATCGCAAATAGTGTCCTAGATAGTGTATTTGGTGACGACGACAATGGAGACGAGGAGGCAGCAGCAACTGAGGATCAATCAGGCGATGATAATCAAGACATAGATCAAACACAGGACCAAGAAAATGACCAAGAAGCAGATGTAGACCAAGAAGTAACTCAAAGCAATTCACAGGATGAGTCAAACGTTCAAGCTAATGAACTAGACACAGGAGATAACACTGCAACTGTAGCACAATCTAACCGCGAGGATCAAGATGTATCAGCAGATGCAGATGTAAAAGATTCATCAGCTAATGCAGCATCAGAAGCAGATGCAGAAGATGACGATCACATTAAAGCAAAGAAGTCTCATGTTTCTGAATCTGACACAACCAGCGCTGAATCTCAAGCCGATGCTATAATTAGTGCCACAGCTGAAGCTACTGGAATCCAAGGTGACCAATCTAACACCGCGGATGTAGACCAAGACTCAAGCATTCATGACGTTGACCTAAGCAACAACGTTGCATTCGGTGATGACACCAACACCCAGGTAGCAGTACCAATTTCTGACATAGACCAAAGAGCAGCTAACCTAGCAGAACAAAGAGCAGCTAACTTAGATGTAGAGGAGAATGAAGTGTTGCCCTACGGGTTCACAGTTTCACCAGGCGGAGAAGTAGTAGATTGCTTCCCACCAAGTGGCGCCACTCCACCACCCTTCTGTGACTAAGTAGCTCAAAACCACAAAGGATGAACGTATAATCTGCACAGATAAAGACGAAGTATCTGTGCCTCCCCCCTCTATTCTTTTTTCTTCTCTATTTCTCTACTATACACAGCTTGTACAAAAGGCCCTGCATCTGTCATGATATTATTATTATGATTATGATTAACAATACTTACAGATAGAGAGAGACACTCCCTATCGCCTTATGCATCAAAATGAATAAAGGACTCTAACTACTTTGATTGAAGATAGAGGCAGAGAAACACACACAAAAAGCGGTTGTGTTCGAAGCCTTAAAAACCGGCAATATTACTAATTATCGACGGAGTCCATTTCATGACCAAGGCTATCGTAATACATCACACGCTGAACACTCTTGGTGGCGAAACAACGGTTGCGATCGAAACCATAGAATCATTATACGAGCTTGGTTATGAGGTAGAACTTGTGACTGTTCAGCCTCCTGACCTTGATAGCATCAGCAGGGCATATGGCAAAAAAATACGCATTGGAAGGACAAAGTCTCTGCTTCCTTTCAAACTTAACTATTTTGGGATATATCAAAGGCTATTGACTATGCTTTCTTCAATAGATCTTAAGGATTCAGAAGTTGTTATTAACACCCATGGAGATGCTCTGCCATATGGAATTTCAGGAGCTACGCCTTATCTGTTATATCTCCACTTCCCCACATTTTTAATGAGTTCGACAGCAAGCTATGCCAGCAATAAATATCGAAAATCTCTATTCTGGAGAGCATATTTTAAGCCTTATACTGTCATCACGCAGTCTCTTGCTATCCGTGCCATGACAAGATCAAGCCTTATACTTACAAATTCCACATTTAGCAGAGAAGCAATAAGAGAGGCCTTTGCAGATGTGCACCCTTACGTATTATATCCACCTGTAAACACTGAACGTTTTTCGCGTGCCTACAAACAGCCTATTAATGCAAGAGAAGTGAAAGTACTGGTGGTGGCTCGGTTCTCCCCAGAAAAACAAATCGAAAATGCTATCACAATCGCTCATCTTCTTAAAGGGAGCATAAAATTTCACATTGTAGGTTCACTTGTACCGGCTAATCGGCCATATTTGAAAATGTTACAAAAAATGATAGAGACCTATGGTTTGACACACACAGTAACTTTGACACCTAATGCAAGTAATGAAGAGCTTGTTAATGAAATGTCTAAGAGCATGATATATCTGCACACTATGATTGGAGAGCACTTTGGAGTATCAATCATAGAAGCAATGGCAGCAGGCCTTGTTCCTATCGTGCCAGCATATGGTGGCTGCAGCGAAATCGTCCCTAGCGAATATCAATACCATATGCTTCAAGAAGCAGCTGATTATATTGCTAGAAATGCCAAAATGGCTGACGACGAAAAAAGGCTGCAAATGCATGATATCGCAAGGCAATTTTCGCCAGACAACTTCAGAAAGGCAATGAAAAAGTACATCGAGCAAGCAAAAAGTCAAGCAAGCATGTACAGATCGTCGAGAGCTCACTGATGAAGATCTTAGTAGTCTCTGGCGAGTATCCTCCAATGAAAGGAGGTGTTGGCAGGTATACTTTCAATTTGGTGCATGCATTGGCCAAAAAAAGTAATATTGATGTGTCAGTTGCAATCAGCGCCGCCTCCGCTACCGCCGCTGCTTCTACTCCCTCTTCTTCTTCTCGTCCTCCTCGTTCTCCTGTTCCAGCTCATGC
>JBKPEN010000214.1:0-10971 GCA_046728425.1 Thermoproteota archaeon | reverse complement strand
TAGTCGTCATCTAGCTCTTCGTCATATGTGGTATACAAGTGTATGCCAGAATCAAGCTTTTTAGCTTGCTCAGAAATGTTCTTAGCAACGGGCTCCGAGACGACTCTTAGCACAGCTCGTAGCTTTTTCTTTGCAGCTTCTGCATCTTGCATCGCCTTGTCAAAGGACTCAACAACTTTTTCTCTACTTGAGCCTAGAGTCTGTGCTATGGATCCAAGTTGGCTATCTAGGTGTTGCATATAGTTGACAGCCGCCTCTCCGGCGACAAACTCTAGCCTGACGACTCCATCTTGAATTCGCTCAGTTTTAATTAACTTGACTAGCCCAATTTCGCCTGTGCTCTTTACGTGTGTTCCACCACAGGCTTCAATATCCCATCCATTGATATTGACTATTCTGACGTTGTTTGTAGGAACGACGCCGCCTTGATAGATGCGAAAGGAGAACTGCTGCTCTGCATCTCCACGATCATATGTATTGATTATGACTGGATGATTTTCTCGGATTACGCAGTTTGCCAGGTGTTCGATGTTCTTCGCTTCTTCTCTTGTAAGTGCGGAATGATGCGTGATATCAAGCCTGCCATAACCTTCCTCTTTGAATGCAGAGTTCTGCCAGACCCACGAACCAAGTGCATTTCTAGAAGCAGAATTGAGGACATGAGTTGCTGTATGGTGCTTGGTAATAAGATCACGTCGCCTCGCATTTACTGTTCCATGTATCATTTGCTCCTTTGCAGGTAACCTGCCTACTCCTGCTACTCCTCCTCCTCCTCCTCTTTCAATCTTGTGCACCACCACATCGGCCTGCTTTGTAACTTCTACAACCTTTAAATCTTCAATTTGCCCAGTATCTGGCTCTTGTCCTCCGCCCCTTGGGTAAAAGGCGGTCTGGTCCAAAATGATATACTTGTCTTCGACTACCTTGAGCACCTTTGCATGAAAGTGGCGGATCGATTCGTCTTGATAGAAGAGTAACTTTGTCGGTGGAAGATCTTCTAACCCCGGTATTGGTTTTGAAGCCTGGCTTGATATCTGACTTATATGCAATTCTGCAAGCTTTGTATAAAATGTTGAAGGCACATTTTGTATAATTCCTTGCTCCATCAAAAAGTCTGGAGTTACGCCATCTGATTCATAGAGTCTAATAAGGTCATCAACATTGAGCACCTTTGCCTTTTTGCTAGATTTAAGTGACATTGCCACAGCGTTCATGCGCTCACGTGAACTGGAGTATCTCCTTGCTTCAAGCTGCAGAATTGTCTTGACATCTTCTCTATGATCTTCAAGTTCTGGATACATCCTCTTAAGATAGTCGATATGCAATTCGGCTATATCTTCAACTTTGACGATGTTTTTCCAGCCAAGCCTTTCGAGTATTGAAAGTGCCCTCCTAAGGATAACCCTTAGATTGTAACCTCCGCCTACGTTTGAAGGGAGCGCCCCATCTGAAATAGCAAATACAAGGGTCCTTATGTGATCGGAAATTGTGTATATCGCCTCATAGGGCGCAACAAAAGCACTTAGTTGTTCTTCAGAAATTTTCATCTCTTTTGCGATTAGCAACTTCAAATCTTGGATATTATTACTGCTACTACTAGTGCTGTCAATCCTATCATCAAGCTTTAACGAGATCGATTCAAAATACTTGGTCAGGACTTCGTAATCAGTGTCAGTTCCAGTCATGTCAATTAGCTTACCAACTACAGGTCCAAAACAGCAGTCGTAACTTGTGGGTGTTCCCATCGTTATCCATGAAAAGCGCTCAAGCCCTGCGCCCATGTCTATTATCTTATTTGGCATGACACGGTAGTGATTCTCATTTCCTTCAAATTCAGTAAATACTGCGTTACCAAGCTCAAGGCCACGTGCGAAATATTCCAATGAGTATCCAAAGGCTCCAGCACCCATCCATACATCTTCGACAAAGGTTATATCTTCTGCTTTAATGCCAAGTCCCTTTGTCAGCAAATCAAAGTCAAGATCTATGCATTTGTCTTTCCAGTATCCACCTGGGGCATCGGCATTACATGTCTGGCCTATCATGCAAAAGCTAGTATAGTGCCTGCCGCTCAATCCCACATTTTCAATATCATTGAATCTGAGGCACATCTGTGGAACTACAAGTGGGTTTGCAGGTAATTCAAAAACTACTTGATTGCCGGCGATTCGCTGAAAGTCGACAATTGACGCTATTGTGAAATATAGGTCATCTCGCCAGCGGCATACGACTGGGTAGCGCCTTACTATCTCATGGTCATTTGCGTGGAAGAACTTCTCAGTCTCCTTCCAGGCGTTGACATAGTCTAGACGTTTGTTTGTCGGCGGCTTTCCAATAAAACCGTAATTTTCATGATCTGGACAGAAATCCCTTGCAATATCAAGAGTCCAGAAAAATTTTTCGCACTTGGAGCACTTTTTTCGCATAAAGCCCATTTTGTCGAAGAGTGATACTTTGTAGTACCTATCAGGATTAGATGAAAATAGAGCGGCCAGTTCTTTCTTTCCCAATGGTTTTTATCTTGTGTTAGACATCAAAATATGCACGTATTAATGCTTTCGTTGAAAAGACACACAAAGAACCAAAGAAAGAAAGAAAGACAGAAGGAGTGAGATAGAGGCAGAGAGCTTACGAGGACTTGAGTGAATTTTCGATGAACTTTAGGTAAGTCTCTTTTGGTGCTGCACCTATAGTTCTTGCTATTTCCTTGCCGCCTTTGAACAGTAAAAGCGAAGGAATCGATTGTACATTGTACCTCATTGCAATATCCTGATTCTCATCAACATTTAGCTTGGTCACCTTAACCTTACCTGCCATAATTTTGGCAACCTGCTCCACTGCAGGCCCTACCATCCTGCACGGACCGCACCATTCTGCCCAAAAGTCTACTAGCACAGGTACATCTGACTTGAGTACTTCAGTATCCCATCGTTGAGTAGTCGCATGAGTGACTACATTATTATTGTTGTCTATTTTGCTTTCCATGCTTTCAAGTAGGAATTGAAGGTATTTTAATCCTACTGGCTATTTTACCCAAACCGGCCTCCAGTGCCGAATGTGACAAATTCTGCTATTAGCTTGATGAAAAAAGCAACACCGCCCACTGTCATGAGGCCAAGTATCACAAGACGTAGGTGTTGCAAATAATCGTCCTTACTGGTCTTTTTTGCAAGCCTGAGCGTTTGAACCATTTCTGTAATCCTTCGCTCTATCTTTTGCTCTATAACCGCCAATTCATATCTTAAACTGTGGATGCGTTATATAAAATATCTGTCAGTACCTTGAAAGCGAGGGATGTACAGTATATAGCGGCTCCTTGTCAGTCCTCTGCATCTCAACGAATGTCTCAGTGTTTTGTATGCCTTCTATCTTGCCTATGCGTGCTATGACTACGTTATGTAGTTCCTCTAGCGTGTGGGCACTTATGTTCACTATCATGTCGAACCTGCCGGTAACTTCAGAGAGCGATCTAATTTCTGGAATTTTCATAAGTTCTGCATGAATGGGATCTTTCAACTTAGGATCCCGGTTTATCCCAACTGTTGCCTTGACATTAATTCCCAGCATGCTTTCATTAACAATTACAGTGAAATTTTTAATCAAACTGCGTTTTGCTAGGCGCTTTATCCTACTGTAAAGAACAGAAGCATTAACGTTAAGCTTCTTGCTTAACCTTGGAACCGAAATGCTTGCATCCTTGGTCAGTTCGGATAATATTCTCATATCAAGCTCGTCAAATCTCTGCATACGATTATCTATCGTTATTAGACAGTGTTAATAAATGTAATTCTAACGGATTATGCTTCCAAAACTCAATTCCTTGGTTCTCAATGTATCAGATCATGAAAAACTTATGATACTGTAGGCCATTCTCGCACGAACGCAGGGGTCAAGATAACATTATATAATTTGGAAGCTGGGGTTCTAATGGATGTTTAGAGGCAGGGGAGGGATTAAGCCTGGCCAATATGTTTTTGTAGGGCAAAAAGATGGCAAATACAGCAAAATAATCATTGGTCGTGTCAGGTCTGTGAATGGCAGCAAAGTCCACGTTGCTGGCACCTATGTGCGACCATTGGGTCTAATAGATCGTATAGAATCTGGCAGAGCAATTGGGCGGCCAAGCGAGGTACTCAGCAATCCTGATCCAAACAACTGCATCTTTATGCTGATAGACAGAGTTGAAACCGGCAGGTTTGATGAAGAGGTCGACCAATCTGTGTCTAAGGTCATATGGATAAATGAAAGCAGATATCTTGTGCTTGATGGCTGGATAAAAGAGAATTTGCCAGACATATTTGCTGCAGCCCTTTCGGCGGGCACAGAAGAGTCTAGGGCTCAGGCACGCCAGACTCTAATTGAAAAGATGAATTCACTTTATGAACGAGACTTAAAAGACCATGTATATGCTGTGGCAAGAAGTGCTAAGATACTGTAAGTAACAGAGTCTCCGTGGGGAGGTATCGTTAACTGATCGGCTGTCATGTATATATTACCCAACTGTAGCAAGAAGATAAAAATATCTTCGGACTGCTTATCTTATTGGACCGAGGAGACTGTCGCCCTTATTCTTATCAAGAATAATTATTATTATTCTTATCCTCTTTGCAATATGATTTTGTTATTATTTCTATTTTAGCATGGTTTAGGGGCTCAGGCTCAGTAGTAATTCTAGCAAAAAGTTCTTCGGTGATAGCAAGACATAAGTTTGAGCTAGGTATGATATTTCATGTATGTCAATTTTCGGCGGCCCTCCGACGGGTCCCAGTTATGATAAGAAAAAGTATGAGCACCTAACGCTTGCTATCCGACAGACAGTGCTTGAGCGCGCTCACAACCGGTGCCAGAAATGCAGCGTAAAATTTAGTCCCAGAGTGGCACCGCACTTTGAGCACATTAATGGCTCTCTAAAGGACAATAGGCCAGTCAACCTACGCGCTCTCTGCTCTGAATGTTTCAAGTTAGTAGAGAAGAAGGAAAAGGACAGAAAGGGGATATTTGGCAAGGTGCGCAATATAGTAGGCTAGCTAGCAGAATACTCTAAATATATCGTCTGATTGACTTTAGCAAGATGGCTATCATTGTTATGCAACTCATCTGCGATACCTGTGGGAAGGTTCTACTGGAAAAGCATGGTGTAAGTGAAGAAAGATTTCCTATAACAAACGAGGAGGCTCAGATGTTAGACAAAGAGCATAGAGGGCATGAGTGCCATATAGAGCCAGTCGAAAAGGAACAGTAGATTACAGGTTGATTTTTCAGCATTGCAAAATGGCAGCTTCTAGAATGCTTTTGAGTTCACTTTTTCGTTATTGAACGGACGAGTACATGCAAGTGAGATCGCCTACTATATATTTTTGTACATCTAATATTTGTAAAAACAAAAAAAGATTATTGTATGTTGTAATTCTTATCGATATTTCGTCCAAAGGTCAACCATTGAATTTTTGGATGTAATAAGCCAAATACTAAGAGGTAACATGGTTGATACGTTGGGGGCGTTGTTGTTGTTGAGTATAGCAGAATCAATACTTGCGCCTTGTTGGACAATACAATTGAAGCAAGAGAATATATGATTTATTTCATACCTTTTCCTTTATTATACTATAGTGTCAAGCTTATGGAGACAGTGAGCAGCAAGCCTATCTCTTGGTTCGGAGACTTTATCGGTGTGGGCTACCGCTATCATGACGTCTATATGAACGTCATTCCACTCTTTGAGGATAAGATGCCTGCCTATAGATTGTGGAAAAAGACAATTAATTGGTGGCCAGATGACGAAATAAAGCTTAGGTTTATAGAACAGGGTGACAGTTACTGGCTCATAATTTATGGCGGCTCTATTTACAAAGGCGACAACACTGGCTTTGTGAAGAAGATGAAAGCCTCTGACAATTACAAACGGTTTAAGACAGGATATGAAAAAAAAGCAGTTTTGCGTTTTGGCATATACAAAGAAAGTCCAAAGAAAAAGGATGATGACGTCAACAAGAAGAAGTATGACCTTGAGATTTTAAAGAAATCAAAATCGGTTTACGATATTGCATTTTTGAAGTTTGAGGAACTTTCCCCGGAAAGCATTGAATGGCAATGCATAGAGGAAAACAAATGAAAAAAGTGTTCAGCTGTGTGCAAGGGTGCTCTGACTGCTGCATCTACAGAGAATACTATCCCTCTGTTGAGTACGGCAAGATCGGAGTACTTGTACTGCCTGAGGAGAAAGCCGCAATTGAGCGCCTTGCAAAGAGTATGGGCATCAGAGTCAAGATAATACCCCGCCTTGCAATTGGTAAAAATTCTCCAGATAAAATAATTGCCTACCAGATGATGGGCAAGAATGAGGATGGTAACCTCTGCCCATTCCTTGATGTTGAAAGTAAGGAAAGGTCTACTCATGGTGGATTTAAATGCAAAATATATTCCCACAGACCTCTTGCATGCAGGGCATACCCGCTCATTGATATCGTAAATAAAACAGCTAAATTTGATCCGCATTGCCAGTTTTGTAAGAAATTCTCGACTACGGAAGCCCGTAGCGAAGGCCTACAGCGAGAAATGGAAGCGCTTGCGAAAATCAGAGCCCGTGTGACTCCCGACGATGATAATAATAATAATGTTTCTATCTGGCGCTATGCAACTGCCACCGGCAGATCGGATGGCTTGCTATCGGAAGGGTGGGTTGTTGAACGTTAGTAGCCGTACCTTTGGTATAGTACCTGCTCATTCTTTTTTACGACTAGGATCCTGTTCTGTGGTATCAATGTAAAATTTTCCGACAGCTTGAGAAATTCTTGCAATGGAACTTCTACAACATTTTCAAAGTCGCGATATCTAACAGAATAAAGCGCTGCGTCATCAGCGTATAGCGCCTTGCTGAAAATTTCTTCTAACCTGCCTTTTCGCGTCATGAAATATGATATTTATGCACATATTATATATTATGTTGAGCCAATCGAGATATGCCACGAAAATCTTCCTCTTCCACCATCAGACGTAGGAGCACAACAAGAAGAGGAAAACGCACCACTCGCGCACGAGCTAATAATAATCGCACAACGAGAGCCAGACAGGGTATCAGCAGTACTTCTAATAGGCGTGGAAGCAGCAGCAGCAGCAGCTCAGCCATATCTGCAAGGACGAGAAAGGCAATTGACACGCTGCCGTCTCACGCGCAGCATATATACACTAAGGCTCACAAAAATGCCCTCAAACAATATCATAGCCCTTCAAAGAGACGAGGAGGTAAGCGTCAAAGTAAAGAACAGATTGCTCACAAGGTCGCGTGGTCTGCTGTAAAAAAGGAATACAAGAAAAAAGGTGACAAGTGGGTGCCAAAAAAAGACTAGAAGTCGTCTTGCTTGTAGTTTATTAGTCCGCCGGCCTCGACGATTTTTGCTATGAGCTCAGGAAATGGCTTCATCAAGTACTGCTCATTTTTTGTGATATTGGTTATCTTATTTTTCGCTATATCTATTTCTAATTCATCTCCATCAGAGATTTTCTTGACTGTTGATTTGTCGATCTCTATTGGGAGTAAATACCCTCCATCTACAGCGTTCCTGTAAAATATTCTTGCAAAGCTTTGAGCTAAGATTGCCTTAATCCCTGCCTGAGAAAGGGCTATCGGCGCATGCTCCCGGCTGGAGCCACATCCAAAGTTGTTGCCGGCTACAAGAAAATCCCCATGCGATACTTTCTCAGGAAAGCTCGGGTCAATTCCCTCCATTGCATGTTTTGCAAGTTCTTTGTGATCGTGTATCTTCAGATAAGGGCCAGGAATAATCACATCTGTATCAATGTTGTCGTTGTCGTATTTGTGAACCCTGCCTCTTATGTTCCTGTCGTCGCTCCCATTGCTCAATTTCTTATATCCCTTGGATCTGTTATTCTCCCCGTGACTGCTGAAGCAGCAACAACTATTGGGGATGCAAGATACGTCTTTGACTCAACATGGCCCATTCTACCTGGAAAATTTCGGTTAGTGGTGCTAATGCACACCTCATCCTTACCAAGCACTCCCATATGCGCTCCACAGCAGGCGCCGCAAGTAGGGGGACCTACAACCGCGCCGGCTTGCATAAAGATGTTGATTAGTCCCTCTTTTAGCGCCTTCATATAGATTGATTGTGCCGCAGGGAGCACCTCTGTTCTTATCTTGACCCTTTTGTCCTTCAGGATTTGTGCTGCTGCACGAAGGTCTTCAAGCTTGGCTCCAGTACATGAGCCAATGTATGCCTTATCAAGCTCGGTTCCCTGCAATTCCCTAGCAGCAGAGATATTCTCCGGAGAGAATGGCTTGGCAACGGTGGGTTCAAGCTTTTCTACATCGTATGTGAATACTTCAGAATAGTAGGCGTCTGGATCACTGTACACAGGAGAATAATTTGCGTCTGTTCTTTCGCGCAAATATACATAAGTTGTATCATCTGGCTCAATGATCCCATTCTTTGCTCCTGCTTCTGTAGTCATATTGGTAAGCGTTAGGCGCTCTTCTATAGGCATGTCCTTGATTACGCTCCCGGTAAACTGCATGGCCTTGTAGTTGGCACCATCGGTTCCAATGTCGCCAATTATTTTTAATATTATGTCCTTTGCCATGATATGGTCTGGTTTAAAGCCCTCGATTTTGAAGAGCATTGTCTCTGGCACCTTGAACCATATTCGGCCATTCATAAGTACATATGCGATATCTGTGTGTCCCAAGCCTGCAGCAAATGCGCCTAGGGCACCAGTGGTGTTAGTATGTGAATCACCACCAACATATACTTCGCCAGGAAGCACCATAGCTTCTTCATGTGACAGTGTATGGCAGATCCCATACTGACCAAGGCCGTACTTGAAATGTTTGTTAATCCCATACTGTTTAGTAAAATTGGAAAGATTGATGATGTTCTCTGCAGAGATTCTGTCAGCCGAAGGAACAAAATGATCCTCTGCGACCCATACCCTGTCAGGATCCCAAATTTGATCAAGCTTTAACCCTCTCTTCTTTTCCCATTCGCTAAATACCTTAATCACACCTGGGCCGGAAACATCATGTAACATAACCCTGTCCACGTTGGCGAACATAACGTCGCCAGGTGACAACTTTTGCTTGTCTGAAGCCCGGGCAAGTATCTTCTCTGTAATTGTCATTCCAACCAAAACAATTCACGCAATGTATGTGAGAGATTTTGCCCAGATGGTGGATTAAAACCTTTGGAGCGAGAAAAACATAAAGCACAAAAAGTAGAGTGGGCTTTTGTACTGACGTACTGCTTGGTAGTCGTCGAAATCCAGCCAATATATATCAAAACTCAGAGAGGTAGATTTGATTTGTTTGAGAGCCTGCAAGTATTTGAATATAAGTACAATGACATTATAGTCATCTCAAGCAAATTTGTGTCAATGAGTGAAGGCTCTATAATCAAACTGAGCAAAGTAAAGGTAAGGAAAAAGGCAAAAGAGCTAGCGATTAAAAATCACATGGATGCGAAGCTTGCTGAGCTTGTAGTGAGAGAGTCTGAATACGTAATGAAAGGGGTGCCAGGCTTTTTACTCGCTATTCGAGATGGCATGATAGCGCCAAATGCTGGCATCGACAAATCAAATGTTCCAAGAGGCTATGCCATACTCTATCCACGTGACCCTTTTGAGATAGCAGAGAAGTTGAAACTCAAGTTTCTTGCCGAACTTGGCAAAAGAGTGGGTATCGTGATAGCAGATAGTCGACTTATTCCAACTCGGATAGGCACAACAGGAGTTGCAATAGCGAGTGCCGGCTTTGAGCCAGTCGAGGATCAGCGCGGTAGGCGCGACTTGTTTGGCAATGTCTTAAGAGTAACATTTAAGGGAGTTGCAGACGCACTTGCCACAATGGGTGTGGCAGTTATGGGAGAGAGCGACGAATCTACGCCTGCTGCAGTAGTAAGGGGGGCAAATGTAATCTGGTCAGATAAAAAGTTTTCATGGAAAGACATGGCTGTTGAGCCCCTTCAAGACATCTACCTGCGCGGGAATTTAGAACTAATATCAGAGAAATGATATTTAACAGACCTGCATAGAGTTTTAATATGCCTTAACTTTTAATGATAATTACACAACCTAAATGTCCGAATTTCTTACAAGCTATCCAAGGACAATTAGTGCCATCAAGGGCTTGCAGGATTTTATTCACAAAGAAGAAATCGAGCTTAACCATCTATGCCTTATGGTCAAGATAAAGCGAGACGAAGTCATCACAGCATTAATCTCAGAGGGTTTTAAGCGTGTTAAACTAGAGAATAGAAAGCCGACTCAAATAGGGCATGGATTTTCAAAAAAGCTGATCAGACCATGGGAGATTCATGTACGGTTGCTTGAAATGCAGCAGGGTCTTATTGCAATACAAGCAGAAGTGGAAATTTCTCGCAAGTATATACAACACATTCGCTCGGTAAGGGCCCCAGTCATTTATGAAATAGAATCCATCTTAAAAAAACACAAAATTGAATACCAGATCTGGCATGCCAAAATGCGTCAGTATATTACAAGTGTCATTGATAACCACCAGATAACGCTTAGCGCTCCTAGGCTTCCTCCTATCCCCTGGAAGCCTATGGCTGGTTCTGCGCTGACACTTTTGTTCATCTATCTTGCAAAATTTGTCGGCATAATCCCGTAAATGCTTTTTTATTTCTGCATCCTAAATTCGCTCAAGTGCCAGAGACTGCTACCCTATACCATTATGGCATATCGCCTTGGGAAATTGAGGTCATTTATGATACCCTAAATCGGTCTTTTGAGGTTGAAGAAAAGCAACTTGACCCAGATGATCCACAGTATGTCAGCATGGTTGAAATTAGATTCCCTGTCCCATATAACGAGACATTCTTCCAACAGGAATTCACCATAGATAGCTGGTTTAAGATAAAAGGCGTCATAAAAGATATTAAAAAAAGGCGCGGTAGAAAGGGCATCAAAGTATTCATCATATTCGCGGGCTTTGGTAAT
>JBKPEN010000157.1:0-4216 GCA_046728425.1 Thermoproteota archaeon | reverse complement strand
TTTTTAGTATTGATTCAATATCGTCTGATACAACTAGAGGAAGTTTGATGTCATCAGCTATATTGTGGCCACGTCGTTGTACTAATTCCTTTATGGCTGTAGCTGCTATTGCAGAACAAAGACCTAGCTGTTTTTCTTTATAGTTTATTTTTTTGTAAACGTTTTTCCAAGACTCTGGGGGGTGTGCAACTCGTCCATGTCGTACGCCAGCAACGCCTGCGGCCTGGCCTGCCCTGGGAAAGCCTTCACCTCGAGCCCTTGCAAGCCGCGCAATCCCAAGCCCTGTGTTGCGGGACTCGGCACTTACCATCTCACCAGCTGCTGGATACCGTCCCTGCCTTTGGTAAGAGTGCGAAAGGACGTTTACGTAGACCTTATGAATCACTTCAGGTCGGTATGGGGTATTAAAGACTGCAGGTAGTTCTATCTCAGCAGAATCCCTGCCATCTAGTCCAATAACTTTGGTTTTCATTTAACAACTACCTCCAATACCTTTGGCTCAATCAGCTTCTTTGACAGACCGCGTATTGGCTGCCTTATCTTTACCAAGCGCTTTGGAACGCCTGGTACTGAACCTCTTACTACGATGTAGTCGCCTCTAACTTGTCCAAAGTGTTTAAAACCGCCCGGGGGATTTATTGAAGTCTGTGCGTCCTTTTCTGTGTTTGAGATTACGAGTATCCGCTTGTTGTATTCTGTTCTTTGATGGAATCCCCTCTGACCCTGCCTAGCGACAGTATACATGACCACAGCAGGTGAGATTGGACCTAATGTACCTACAGCGCGGACGCTCTTTCTGGATTTGTGTTGTTTTCTCTTTACGCCAAACCTAGTAATGGGACCTTCGATTCCTTTGCCACGGGTTATGCCAAAAACGTCGATATTCTGTCCAACTTGAAAGATATCAGTTATTTTTATTTCCTTCCCTAGGATAGTTTTTATGTAATCGTATTTCGTCCTAGCGTCCTTGCCGGAAACCGCTACTTCAAAAACAAACGGCACTTTTTGTGCAAGGCCAATCCAATTTGGAGATATCGCGACAATCGCCATTACATCACTTGCTCTATTGAGGTTAGATTCTGCTTTTGAAAATCCATCCTCGGTACTCTTTGCGTCAAATTTGCGCGACAGCTCTTTTGGTATGTCTTTTGCATAAACATCAAATAAAGCGTGTTGACCGTAAAGATCCTGTCTGTAGCCCCGGATTCCGATAATCCTGACAGGCGGAGTCGCAATTACAGTTGCAGGATTCAATAAGTGCTTGCCAAAATTGGGAGTTTTCTCCCTATCATCGACTGTCAATATATGAATGCCGCCGGCTTTGAAACCTGCAAAACCTAAAAGGGAACTTTTTTCTGATGTAAGCTGCGGCCAAGTTCTTACCCTCGCCTCCAGACTCTGAGCTCTTGCTCTTGGTCTAAAAGCAATGCTACCCCTTCTCGGTGCACTGTACTTACGATGACCCATAGATATTGCACCACACTGCCTCTCCCTTTAATAAGTCATTTGACACGAGAGCGGCGATATGATTGCAAACACCTACAAATATGAAAATTCGAGAGTAAAGATACGTAAATACGCATATTAGAAATGCCATTGCAGGCAGTAAGTAGACGATATATGTCAGAACGAATTTTTACTGTTCCTTATGGTCTAAGGCTTTGTGCAAATTAAGTTCATTGTCTGATTTGAAGAGTTTGCCCCATTTATGACACACAAAGGGCTGGGCTATTCTTGCAGGGCGGTTAGCTTTGTCGCCGCTGTCAGTAGTCGGACCTATACTAGAAGCAGACATATCAGTAATAACTTATTTAGGACCAGTATCAAATTTATAAGTTACTTAAGCGCTTCAGAGTGAAGACACTCCTTTTCTAATGAAGATCTGTAGTATGTCAGTTTTGATATATTATTGTATATGTTCCTATGGGATGAGAAGATATATACCCTGAATTGATGGTTATTCTGGCATCCCCCACTCTAAATATTGGATAGCTTAATCTGAAGCTATTGTTCGGTCAGAAGAAGAGCAAATAATGAGGATAGTTCGGCTTGTAAATAAAACAGCACCTATAAACAAAATAACAAGATAACGGTAAAGCATCTGATAGGACAGTTTCTGGCAGTTGCCGAAAGATAAGAAATATCAATCGAATATTTTTGATACCAACCACATCCCTGCTGGAAAAAACTCAAGGTTGGATGATATAAGCATCGAACTCCGCCGTGCCATGTACGTTTGGAAATTTGTGCCGGAGCGTGAAGAACGTGAAGAACGTCTTGAGAGATCTCGAATTCAATTATAATGTACCTCATGCTTACAACTGAACATAGTGAAATCCTGAGTCGTATGATTAAGTAGCTTTCAGTAATTGTTGCGTTTGATTTCAATATGAGCTGTCTGTTTAGTCTTACTTCGGCGATCTTATTTTGGCGGGACCGAATCTTCGGCTAAACCTAAAGTGCTATTCAATATGGCTAGAGCTCCAAGTATTGCTTCTTCTAGCCTTACGGTTTCAGTGCCTTGGTTTGGGAACATGTTTACAATATATTGATCGGGCATGCTTGCACCTTCCTTAGCAAGGATCTCATGAAGGCCGTATTTTGGCGCTCCAAAGGCAACGAGGATATTCTGAACACTTTTGACGCGTTCAGCAAGCTCTGCCTCGATTTTTTTGAAGTATCGACCCCTTCTCGATGTCATAATTATAACTGATTTTTCAATGCTTGAGAGAAGCCTCGATATTGAACCGATCTCTTTTACTTCATACCCCCAATAATTAGGAATGTCCTGCTCAGTTGCTTGGACGACCTTGAGGTTAGGATATGACGAGGTGAACCTGACATTAACTCTCTTACCTTCATGACCCTTGCCTACAAAAGGCACAGGAGAGCCTAGGCCTACTTCAACAAATAGCTGACCCTTAACCTTGACGATGACACCTGTGCGGATGTCACCGGCTTTCACTTTTTTGATGTCTTCAACTACCCTATGGTGCGGAGCCTTTATCGGATGTAGTATGCCTGCATATTGGAGCTGATGCATCATCGGGAAAAGCATTTTCCGTAGGTACTGGGGCGTGTCGAGATAGCAGAGAATCGTCTTGAGCAATTGCGAGTCATCTTTTTCGAAATGAGATAGAGGATCATGATAGATGTATACCCTCTTGACTCTAAAAATTGAGCAAGCACGAGCAAACTGTGCTATCTTTATGCTTTTGTCACGCTTTGTCTGCTCATCTGAAAGCGAGGAGTCTGGAATTGTGATCCAAAGATCAGGCATTACTCCCTTATCAGCTCTTCAATTGCACCCTCTAGAAAGCCATTTGATCCAAAGTAGGTTTGCCTTAAAACTCCTTTTTTGTCGACAAGGATAGCTGATGGAGTGCCCCGTAAGGCATATTCATCAAAAGTCTTGGCCGAATAGTCCTTTGATTTGAGATATTGTTTTACACGCTCAATCAATACCTGTCTATCTTTTTCATCATACGACCGAAAATTAGGGATGTTGGCTTCGATAAAGTCTAGGACCTTGCTCTGGGTCAGTATGCCTGAACGCTTTATTAGCATGTCCATAGCAACAGGAAAAGGTATCTTGTATGGTAATTTGTTGCCATCTCTTACCTGCCCAACGTTATTGAACGCACGATATGTCTCTCCTATTATTTCGCCCGTACTGACTAACTTTTGAAGGTTCTCAAGATTGTTCTTATCAAAATCCTCAAACGCGGTTGCAAGACCCACAACCGTTAGGCCTTTGTCTCTATATCTTCTGGAAATATCGATAACTTCAGGGATGCTGTAGAGGAAGCAACCAGGGCAATTGACCTGAAAGACTTCAACTAGCACGACGTTATCTCTCTCCTTGTCTATGTTTGTTGGCTTTCCCTGTACCCAGGTGGAAACCTCAAGGTTTGGAGCTTTCGTACCTATTGTCGCTATCATCGTTAATCCAGTTTAGCGGAATGTCTATAAATTAGTTTTATCACGCCCCGCGCTTTGAGGCCCTGTCCTTAGCGGTTGCCGCATATCTTTGAATTTCATCCTCTTCAGCCTTTCGCATTGTCTTCGCCCTATTATCTATTATCGCCATCTTCAAGTGCCTGGTGCTTGTCTTTTCCTCACTAACCAAATATATTGACTCAATAGCAAGTGCAGCGCCTTCGTCAAGACCAACGTCTGGCTTGTAGTTCTTTTCTAGGAATTCAGTCACTTGATC
>JBKPEN010000094.1:0-3165 GCA_046728425.1 Thermoproteota archaeon | reverse complement strand
GCCGCATCTGGCAGACACCATTTTTCCCGGGCACAAGAAGCCTTTACTTCTTGCGCAGATCTGAATGGTGCATCAGACCCCTGTTTCGGCTAGTCGGGTTTGCGTGTGTCTATGGTATAGATAGATGAATTATTAAGTGCTGCGTCGCTATATTCCGAATTTCAAACATAGATTAAAAATCTAGGAACTGTATGCCTGGTGACGGGTCACCGCAGTATGTGAATTTCTGTCTACAAGAAGGTTTCTATCCATAGGTATATAGATCATATGATCTATTGTTCAATGCCCATACCTATTCAGCATGTCATGTTTTGAATAATGAACATTTTATGTCTCTCAATGCTTTGTGTGATATCGAAGCTCATCTTCTCCTTTTGAAGTCAACGAATAGCAATTTCCATTTGGAACTGAGTTTACTTTTTTAATGTAGCCACTTCCAAGCAGTGTATAAAGCCACAGCTTGAGAGAATTCTTATCTAGCAGTGCCTTCTGGTGATCTAGATTTTGTGTGTCTATTGTGCTTATAGTTCCACAGCCTCTCTTCAGCTCTGCCATAATCTGCAACGCAATCCCAAAATCTCTCGGATGCTTGACTTTGCAGATAAATCTCTGTCTCATAGGCACGAAATCATGTTTAGACTATATTACCATGCGCCTTTGATTTCGTGTTGATCTATATAGTTAGAATATAATTTTCTCCAGCTACTATCACAACTGCAAGACTGGGGCCAACGATATGAAAATCGAAAGGCTTATGGATACATTGAGTCCATTTTTTGAACATTTTTTATTTTAGGCGGGCCCAGAGGGTTCCAGCAGAAAAACCTTCAAAATTTAGACTCACTGCAATTAGAAGGCGGGTTTGGTGGGATTAGATTTCGGCATGTAATGGGGCTCTGCTAACACCAAGCTTTAAAGCGTCAGTAACTGCTTTTTGTATAATCATCGGTCAGATCATAATGTTATCAACATAACACCATTCCCATGTCTCACCTGGCTCAAAAGACCTTATAATAGGATGCTTAGTCGATTTGAAATGTTTTGTTGCATGCTTATTAGGAGAAGAGTCACAACAACCTACATGGCCACATGATAAGCAAAGTCGCAAATGTACCCAATCAGAACCCATTTGCAGACACTCTTCACAACCGTCTGGTGTTTTTGGTTCTATATTTTGATTTACCTCCTCAAGATGCGGATCTGTCTGCTTCATACCTGAGATTAACACTAGATTTTGTACCTTATAGCATGTTCGGTTTACATTATAAAAAATACTACTTGATTGTCAGTTTTATACAAAATCTGCTAGTAAGACACTACCTATCCATGGAGACACATTCACTGCAGTACTTCAAGCCATTCTCTTCCTATTACGCTGGCTTGTGGATCTGACCTTTCATGAATATTATTAAAAGCATTCAATAATCATAAAGCCTGTGCATTGAAGAAGAGTATTACTTTAGACATCTGTATAAAGATTATATATATTCCCCTCACTACTCTTACAAACGTAATCCCATATATCGGGACTGATATGAAGGCGTCGAAACGTAGATCTTTGTTTGTCGTCTAATAAATTATACATTGGATCTCCAATAACGAGGTGATTGTGGTTTGCAAGAGCAGTCATCTTTACCGCAATACTTAAAGTATAACTTAAAACATCGTAGACTGGTTTCTTCACAATAAGATGTTGTTTTTTGTTGTGGTTGGTGATGATGATATTCTTACTATTTTTGCTCCTGTTGCGAATGTTAGGGTGAATATCCCAACCACTCTGTATTATTGCATTTTCACCAATGTCTACACTTATTCTTAGATTTATTTCAGGGCAGTCGTATTGCTTGAGAATTGGATTTATAGCCTCACGCGCTATTCTTTGCATATATTTTGCACAGTTCACTGCATTAATACATGCTGCTACTTTAGCTTCAGATTTGCGTCCTGGAACAACAAAAAATGCCAGAACTGCATCTCCTACATACTTTAGAATGTAACCCCCAAATGCCTTAATTGCAACAGACATTTCCTGATTGAAAGCTTGAATTATCATTGTGAGCCGATCTAAAGGAAGTTTCATAGCCATTTTTGTTGATCCGACAAGATCAACATGCAAAACCACAAAGGTGGTTTTATATTTAGCAAGTTTCTTTAGCACATTTTGTGTTTCGACAAGAGGCATAACAAACTCGGGTTTTCCTTCCAGCGTTTTCCGGACTCTTGTCTGAGATTTTTTCATTATTGAATTTAGAGTAACGGAGGGATTAGGGGAAGATGATGACTGTAAGAAAGATGAGTGTGAGTTTTCATTAAGGTATTTATTTTTTCCTACTACTACGTCTTTCTTCTTTACATCTTGACTTTTTATTTTATCAACTTTCTTTTGATTGGGATGGAAGTCTCCTGCTGCTGATGGCATAGATTACATACCTGATAACACCATATACGCATTTGGCAAGCATCCGCCGTATCTTATTGCGGAATACCCGAGTAGAATATTCTGTAAGTCAATGATGCTTGCTTAAATAAGTCATGGTACAGGCTAGCTTGGGAGCAGAATCATTTATTTGTTAATGCCAGATCTGATACAATACAATAGAACCTTTAATATTTTCCCTTCCGATTGTCGAGGCGTAGAACGTCTTCCAGAGCTTTTTGATACGTGTTATTAGATACTTGTTATTACATGGGTACCTGCGTATCTTTTGCACGCCCAACGTGAGGCCGTTTGCATCAAAACCGCACGGAACGCTTATTTTTTGCTCGTTCTTTTCCTCTGCATGCACATTCAGTACAATCATTTGTCCATGTCACCGTAATGCCAACGCTGACTTGAGCTGTGTTTGATTGCGATAAAACTTATTGTGTTTTAACAATATCATGTTTCTTATTATATGAAGTGCATATTGATGTATGGAATGACAAATTATAACGTAAATGTTCAATTTGATCCAGCAACTCCGCAAGCAAGCAAACCAACTAACTTAAGTTTGGTAGTAACTGAGCAAAAAGTTGAGGAACCAACCAAGGATTTTGATATTATACATGACAAAATTATGCACTTGATAATAGTCAATAGTGAAGACCTCTCACATTTTGCTCACATTCATCCAGAGTTAGATAAAGAAACTGGTATTTTTCATACTGTTCACACATTCTCAAAAG
>JBKPEN010000121.1:0-6939 GCA_046728425.1 Thermoproteota archaeon | reverse complement strand
TGCAAAAGGACGGCGCCATTAACAAGCGCCTAGTACTTGTGACGGATGGTCACCCTAGCGCGTGCTTTATAGACAACAAAAGCGAGCAGGACAAAATAGTATCACAGAGACCCTATTCCCATTTTTACACACCAGACCGGGAGACTCTTGACATTGTCAAGCACGATCATAGTATGAATCTTGACATTGCATCAGGAGAGCTCGTGTACCTTTGCTACCGCTACAGACAAGTCGACCAGTATATCGGCGAACGTACCATTGTGGAGGCAAAAAAAGTCCACACAAAAAATATTGAAATAGATACTATAATGATTAGTGAAGAGGATTCATTGCTTGGGTATGTCAATGAAATGGAAAAGTATGTCAAGGGACGATCATACTACATCAATCCTGCGGATATTGACAAAGTATTATTGACAGACTACCTTAACAACAAGAGACAAAAGATGATAAGGGCACACTAATAATAGCACTAATAGCAAAAAATATTTGGAGAAGCTTAATATACTGACGGGAATTTGTTTTGCATAAGCAACTACTATGCTCATTATCTTCGATGTAGAGGGTGTTCTGCTTAACGCTGAGTACCTTCCGGTTTTAGCTCAGGTTATGGGCCCCAGAAAAGAGAAAGAGATCTGGGATATTACTAATGCTGGCATCAGAGGAGACATCAACTGGGAGGAGGGGCTCAGACGCCGAGTGCAGGCATTGAGGGGGATTAGCTACGAAGACGCCAAGAAGATAGGCGAAAGCCTGCCAATAATGCCTGGGGCAAAAGAGCTTTGCTCTGCCCTCAAGAAAGCGGAATGGAAAATGATTGCAGTATCCGGCGGCTTCACGATAATCACAGACAGGCTGAAAGAGGAGCTTGGAATCGATAGGATATTCTCTAACGAATTAGTGTTTAAGGATGGCAAATTGGAGGATGTGATAATGAATGTCACATCAGACAAGGCAGCTGCAATTAGGCCTACGATAAGACAATGGGATATACGAAAGGAGGATACTGTAGTGGTGGTGGACGGTGCCAATGACTTGAAGCTATTTGCTCTGGCCGGCTACACGGTAGGATTCTGTCCTGTAGACATGGTGAGGGAAAAGGCCGATGTTTCTATCGACAAGCGCGATTTGAGCCTACTCCTGAACTTGTTAAAAAAAAATTTTGGTGAGGCCGTATTGATAAATGCAGCAAGTAGGAGGCATTAGTAACCAACTCATTTTTTAACTCCTCTCCTGCAATCACTGCAGTTGATACAGATAATCTCTATTAAAATTTCAGATAACACTAGGCTATACAATGATCTTAGCGCAGTGATCCTCAAAGCAATAGGTGATAATCAAATAGAAATTCAGAATAATGATATTGTTGTTGTCACCCACAAGATTGTATCAAAAGCAGAAGGACGTATCGTAGACCTTGCTCGAGTTAAGCCTTCGACAAAGGCGATTAGGATGGCAAAGGAGCATGATAAAGATCCACGAGTGATGGAGCTGATATTAAAGGAATCAACACAAATTTTGCGCGCAAAAAATGGCATAATTATATCAGAAACAAAGCACGGCTTTGTATGCGCAAATGCTGGCGTGGACCAAAGTAATGTGGAAGATGGTATGGCAGTGCTATTGCCAGTTGCCCCCGATGAGTCTGCAAGCAGGATCCAGGACACGGTAAAGAAAAAGATCGGCAAGGAAATAGCAGTGATCATAACCGACACGTTTGGCCGCACCTTTAGAAATGGCCAAACAAATGTTGCAATAGGCATAGCTGGAATAAACCCCCTCAAGAGTTACGTTGGAACATATGACATGTATGGCAGAAAATTGAGAGTAACTGAGATTGCAGTAGCAGATGAGATAGCTTCTGCTGCGGAGCTTGTAATGGGCAAGGCCGAAGGCATGCCAGTGGCAATAGTTCGAGGCTGTAGCTTTGAAAAAGCATCAAGAGCATCAGTTAAGTCGCTACTGAGGGCAAGGGGGCGAGACCTTTTCCGCTAAGAACTGTAACATTTAATATTATGATGCTATAATTTTACATGATTCGCTACCATGAGTAACTCACCTGCTAAGTCAATTGACGTAAGAGGACTTTACTGCCCTGAGCCCGTCTTCCGAACTAAGATGGAAGTCGAACGTCTCAAGATAGGTGATACACTCAAGATAGTTGCCGATGATCCAGAGTCTGAAGAGGATATTTCAAGGTGGGTCAATCGCAACGGACATCAGCTTATATCGTTAAATAAGAACGACAAAGATCTTGAATTCGTGATAAAGAAGGGGAAATAGAAGGATGACAGCAGTTGCAAAACCTTACGTTGTCGAACAGATAGGGCACACACCACTGGTTGAGCTGAGGTCATTTTCTACTAAGAATGTCAAGCTATATGCTAAATTAGAGTGGCATAATCCCTTTGGCTCTGTAAAGGATAGGGCTGCATACTGGATGATAAAGGATGCAGAAAGGAAGGGAATCTTGAAGAAGGAGAAAAGCATCATTATCGAGCCTTCATCCGGCAACACTGGTATTGCACTGGCAGGTATAGCAGCTGCACTTGGCTATAAAGTAGAAATTGTTATACCTGAAAAGGTAAGCAATGAAACAAAGAACATCCTACGGGGTCTAGGCGCAACTGTCCATGAAACATCTGACGACTTGTGCCCCCGGGTGGGCTCTGGCACAGACCAAAGCATTGCGCTTGCAAAAGCCATTTCAAAGCCAAGGCCGGATATTTACTACATGCCAAATCAATATGACAATGACACCAATTTCTTGTCACACTATGAGAGCACTGGCCCTGAGATCTGGAAGCAGACAAATGGGACCATCACTCACTTTCTTACTGGCTGTGGAACAGGAGGCACAATAACTGGTACTGCAACGTTTCTAAAGGAAAAGAACAAGAACATCCGCGCTATAGCGATACAAGCACAAAAGAATCATCTTCTGCAGGGATTGCGAAACTTTGAAGAATCAGCAATCCCAGAGCTTTTCAAGCGGCGCCTAGACGTTGTAGACGAGTGGATGACTGCAACTAACAAGGACTCATTTGAAGCGGTGAGGCAGCTTGTCGAAAAGGAGACTATGCTTGTTGGCCCTTCCTCGGGATCTGTCATGACTTCAATGTTGAATGTGGCACATAACCTTGATCATGGTAATATTGTTGGCATTTTCGCAGACGACGGCAGAAAATTCAGGAGCCTTTACATTAAAGAAAATATCTTAACTGAGCAAGAATATGACAGCGCTCTAAAGAGTGCAAAATATTTGTCCAAACTTGCTTACTCCTAAACTGAAGGCTCCTTCAGCTGATTAGGCATGTGGGCTAAAATACTTTTTAGAGTGCTATGCCAACCTCAAAATGAAGTAATACAATGAAGATATATATTCTCTCTGGGCACTGCAAGCCACTTAGACTCATAAGTCTCTTACGCAGTTTTAGACTCTAGTAAAAAAAGCCTGCTGAGGATTATTTTATAGTTTTTCAGCTATGCTTTCTTTCAGAGAGCCACTTTTCAACATCAATTGCTGCCATACAACCAAAGCCTGCAGCAGTTACGGCCTGTCTGTATCTATGATCATGAACATCTCCTGCGGCAAACACGCCTTCAACGCTTGTCTTAGTGTGTTGCGTCAGGACGATATATCCCTTATCGTCAAGCTCGAGTTGTCCTTTGAAAATTGCAGTATTGGGTTCATGGCCAATAGCCACAAAAAGGCCACCTGTCTCGATAGCCCTTTCCTTGCCAGTATTGATATCTTTGACCAGGATAGTCGAAATCTTGTTGTTGCCTTTGATGTCTGCTACAACGTTATTCCAGATGAACTCGATTTTTGGGTTTTCAAGGGCCTTTTGCTGAAGGATCTTGCTAGCACGCAGATAGTTGCGCCTGTGAACCACTCTAACTGACTTACCAAACTTTGTCAGAAATGTTGCTTCTTCCATTGCAGTGTCGCCGCCACCCACAACTACAATATTTTCCCCTTTAAAAAAGGGGCCATCACAAGTTGCACAATATGAGACTCCCCTGCCACTAAATTGCTGCTCTGCGGGAATACCAAGCTTTCGAGGAGATGCACCTGTGCATAATAAGGTTGCTTCTCCTGTATACGTCTCTGCATGAGTTGTAATTGTAAATGGCCTTTTCTTGAAATCAACTTTAAGTACTTCGTCATCGACAATTACTGCGCCAAATCTTTCCGCCTGTTGACGCATGTTCATCATCAATTCAGGTCCAAATATGCCGTTTGGGAAGCCAGGATAATTTTCTACTTCACTTGTAGTCATGAGCTGACCACCAGGCAGGGTGCCTGATATAATGAGTGTACTCAGGTTAGCACGGGAAGTATAAATACCGGCTGTGTATCCCGCAGGTCCAGAGCCAATTATTATTACGTCATAGTGGTTCTGATCCCTAAAACTGCCTGATTGGCCGTCGGACAAAGTATAAAATCACAATTTCTATACCTCTTAATAATTCGTTCGGAACGGACTGAAAGGATGCGAATACAATCGAATGAAGAGGAGCTGACCGAAAACGAAAACTCAACTGAAATGGGCTCTATAGCTAAAATCTTCGAGTCCTTGTCTGAGCTTTTGATAAATTATTTGCCAGTTTCCTATGGTGACTGCATAATGTTCCTTTTTTAATAATGCGTATCAGATCCTCCTGCCAGTGCGCATTAAATAGTCTACAATCTTTGTTATTACAAAAAGGCTCACCGCTAGTGATAAAAAAGAATATTGCCTGCAGGGCATAATTTATAGATGCTGCAGTAATTTTATCCTCATCATCATAGTCAATGAATCTTCCTGCGAATTTTTTCTTCAGCATGTCATTGTCTTCAGTCATGCCCCCAAACAGCTGAGCAAGGTAGAATTCTCGGGGTTTCGCTAGAGCTTCGACTATGCCAGTTGTAGAAACAATTGAAGGTGTACCGCATATGACAGCACGGGCGTGGTAGCGCCAATCATCCTCACTAAAGGTGCCCGTGAAGAGGCTGGTGAATATGATGTGGATATGAGCCAGGCTAATTTCTGCGGTGGGTATTATTTCAGCAAGCATCTTCTGTATAACAAAGCCGTCGTATAGCGAAATCGTAGTAGTAGTCGTCGTTGTCGTCATCATCTTGCTGTCTTCTTTATGGTTTGTCTGCCTTTCAAAGGGCTGCTTGATATCTGATATCTTTGCATGCTCTATCATTTTCTCTTCATACTTAAACGGTGGCCTGATGTCTATAATACAGCTTGGTAAAATCTTGTTGATCTCCTCAGCCACTACCTTCGCATCAAGTACTGGCGACGAAGCAATCTGATAGATGTGAATAAAGCGAGGATAATCCAATTACTAAGAAAAAATTTAAAAAGTCAGAATATAAAAAAGATTACTTTGCCCTAAGTTTGGGCGGACTTGACATCTCCTTGAGCTTGCCCAATGCAACCTCAGCCGCTTTCTTGCCAGATAGGAGCATCGCACCAAACGTTGGCCCCATCCTTGGAAGGCCATGTGTTTCGGTAACAGACATGCCTGTTGCAATTAACCCCGGAAATACTTCATCTGTGTAGTTAACTACAGCATCCTCGCTTCCTTCAACCCACATTGGATCCATTCCCTTCCATTTGACGTATCCACGGTCCATCAGGCGCCTGACAGCAACTGAGTCGTGTCCTGAAGCATCAATTACAATCTTGCTTTCAAGCGCGACGGGGTCAACACATGTGATGTTTCTTGGCAGAGCTGAGACCGGCATCCAATTGACCACTACGCCACTTACTCGCTTATTCTTGAGCACGAGGTCATCAAATTTAGTCAGTTGTAAAAAGCGTACTCCTGCATCACAGGCTGCACCTATGAGCTTACTGCATGCATGCGGACCCCACGTGGCGTATAATCCTTCATTTATTTTCCTGTATGGCACTCCAAGCTCATCCCATACTTTTTGTGCTGGCGCCCTTACAGTGACTGGATTCATCATATAGCCTCCTACCCAATATCCGCCCCCGAGGTAATTGTTCTGTTCTATGATAAGAGTCCTAACCCCTGCCTTTGCTAGATCTCTGCCAGCAGTAAGCCCGGCTGGGCCGGCACCGATAATTATGACTTCAGAATCGGTATACTCCATCATTGTTTCATTGAACATTTCCGCAACAGTTCTGGTGATTTCTTTCTCGCTCACGTCGGCAAATATCTTTGCCATATAAGATATTATCCGCCTCTGAAGGTTATTAATAGATTGTCAGATAACCAATTGTCTTGACAGTGTTGGTGTGTATATGCAGATGCCTCCGAGATTTTAATTGTCTGACTTAGCTCTTGAAGTCATATTATATGCAGTTGTTGCTTCAGGTAACTTAGAACTTATGGGTTTTTCATAGTGAATATGGAACCCCCTATGTTAGTGCAAACGTCTCTCTACTTCTTAGCATCATCCAGCTCGGTATTAACATCTTCGTGGAGGCATTGCAGTAGCTGCGGCAGAGACTTCTTTCTCTGTCATGAAAACTCATCGAGAATATATCATGCTATAACACAAAAAAGAAGATGTCAAATATCTGCGCGCTTGTGTGAAATCATCATGGTAATGGAGGGCTTGAGTCAAAAGCCTGTAGAAGAAAAAATATTACAAAGTAATGTCCTAGTAAGGCGTTTATATGTAATGGGTAGCATAACAAAAAGTACTTAATCTTTTGCAGGTGACTTGCTAGTCACGCCGCTTCCCACCGCATGGTCTATTCTTGTGATAAGGTCTATAAGATCAGACTTGTGGGCGTTAAGGTATTCCTGCCCTCTATCCTGTAGCCTTATTTTGTAAAGCCTGAGATCTCTATGTTCGTCAAAGAACTGCTCCATCATGGCATTTCCATGCTTCGTCGGGCTCACAAGCTCATCAAATTGTTCCAGCGTGCTAACCAAATCACCTTTCTCAATTGAATCTTTAGCCTT